>QNCF01000117.1 GCA_003644395.1 Candidatus Omnitrophota bacterium | reverse complement strand
CTCAATGTTTTAATAATAATTTCTTTTATGCTTCTGATTGGATGCAATAAAAAAGAAGTGAAAAATAATGAAATTAAATCAGGTAATTTAATAAAGAAATTTTCTCTGAAACAGTTTTCAAATAAAATCAATCTATTTATTGATGGAGAAGCAAGTGAAATCAAAAGTGAAAACATAAAAGTAAAAAAACCATCTCTTTTGATAGATAGAAAAATAGAAGTGATAGAGATAAAAACAGGAAAAGAAGGAAAAGCAGAGATAGAAGTTAATCCTGAAAATAAGCAGATAGAAAGTGTTATATTCACAGGGAATGTAAAAATTGTCCAGAAAGATAAAAGAACAAAGGAAATAATAATGGAAGCAGAATGTGGTAAACTAACATATAGTAATAAAAAAAAGGAAATGATTATGGAGAATTCTCCTGTGATAAGAAGAGGAAAAAATGTTTTCTCAGGGGAAAAAATCTATTATTTCTTAGAAAAGAATACCTTACAAATAAAAGGAAATGTTAATGTTAAAATTATTCCAGAGAAATAAAATTATTTTTTATTTTTGTTTAATTACCAGTTTATCACAGGCAAAGACCATTACATTATGTCTTGGTGAATACAAAAATTATCCATACCAGAAAATAAAGAATTATAAAACCTTATATCCAGGTAAAATTACTGTTAAAAAATATAAAGGGAAATATTTGATTTTAAACAGAATGGATATGGAAAAATATCTTTGCGGTGTTTTATCAAAAGAAATGGATAGTAACTGGCCCTTTGAAGCATTAAAAGCACAGGCAGTGGTTTCAAGAACATATTTACTCTGGAAAGGGGAGGAAAACAGGAAGAATGGTTTGCCCTATGATATAAAAAATTCAATATATCACCAATCTTATGGAATCTGCAAAAGTCAAAAAATTGCCAATGCAGTAAATGAAACAAAAGGAGAAATTTTAATCTTTAATGGAAAAGTTGCAAAAGTATTTTTCCATGCCTGCTGTGGTGGAAAGACAACATTACCAGTTTTTGTCTGGGGAGGAAATTATTCAGGTATTGATGCGGTAAACGACCCATATTGTGAAGATAGTCCTTATTCTAATTGGGAAAAAAAATTCAGTAGTGATTACCTATCAAAAATTTTTGGTATGGATAATATAAAAGATATTGAAATTATAAAAAGAGACCCATCAGGAAGAGTTGAATGGTTGAAATTAAAAGATGAAAAAGGTAAAACACTAAAATTAACAGGATACAAAATGCGACTTGTAATAAATGAAAAGACAGGAAAAGTAAATTTTAAAAATCCCAAAATTCTCCCGAGCACATTATTCAATGTGAAAAAAGAAGGTATATATTTCATCTTTAAAGGAAGAGGATATGGACATGGAATTGGATTGTGTCAGTGGGGTGCAAGAAGAATGGCTGAAAAAGGGAAGAACTATAAAGAAATTTTGCATTTCTTTTTTCCTGAGATGACAATTTTAGAAAAGGAGGAGAGATGAAAATTAGTATTCATTCAAATGTAGAGATTGACAAAAGTTTTGAAGAATATTTAAATAAAAAAGTTGAAAATCTCGGAAAGTTTATTTTTGATGAAGGAAATGCCGAGATTTTTATAAAAAAAGAAGGACCATTTTATGTAGCAGAAATTGATATTCACACAAAAAATCATATAATATTTCTTAAAGAAAAGGAAAATGACATTGCAAGATGTATTGACTTTTTAATAGATAGAACTAAAAGAAAATTGAGGCAACTACATGATAGAATTGTTGACAAAAACAGAAAATAAAAGCACATTTAAAAACTCAAAAAGGAGAGAGAAATGAAAATAACTGATTTTCTTGATAAGAACTGTGTAATAGTTGGAATGAAAAGTAGAACAAAAGAAGATGCAATTAAAGAATTGCTTATAAAATTAAAAGAAAATGGGTATATGAAAAATGAAAAAGAAATACTTGAAACAGTTATGGAAAGAGAAAAACTTGGCTCAACTGGAATTGGACAGGGAATTGCAGTTCCCCATGCGAAAAGTGACCAGATAGAAAATTTAGTTTCTGCTCTTGGAATTTCAAAAACAGGTGTGGATTTTGATTCTCTTGATGGAGAGCCAGTTAATATAATATTTCTGGTTCTTGCTCCAACAAAATCGGTTGGACTTCACTTAAAAGCACTTGCTAAAATTGCAAGATTGCTGAAAGATAGAGTATTCAGAAATGCCCTAAAAGATGCAAAAAATCCAGAAGAAGTTATTGATTTAATAAAGGAAGATGAGAAGAAAATTAATAACATAGGATAAAAAAATTAAGTTTTGTTTTTTGAAGAAAGGAACCGAATGAAAAAGTTAAAAGGTATCGGTGTATATTCTGATATTGCAATAGGAAAGTGTTCTGTCTGGAAAAATTCTTTTCTTCTATATCCTGAATATAAGATATCAAAAAAAGATGTTAATGGGGAAATAAATCGCCTTGACGAAGCCATTAAAAAAACTATAGATGAGATAACTATTTTAAAGGAAAATCTTAAAGAAAGTGCTGGAGAAGAATATGCTGATATATTTAATTTCCATATATCTCTCCTTCAGGATGAAAATTTAAGGAATGAAACAGCAAAAATAATAAAAAATGAGAAATTAAATGTTGAAAGTTCATTGAAGAAAATAGTTTTAAAAATTGGCAAAATTTTTGGAAAAGAAGAAAATGATTTTTTGAAAGATAGAAGAAGAGATATTCTTGATGTTGTGGAAAGGATTGTGTCAAATCTGAGAAAAACTCCAGTTACAAAGGTTTTTAAAGAAGAAGAAATAATTGTTGCACATGATTTATCAACAACTCAAATTGTTTCCTTAAACAGGAAATTCGTAAAAGGATTTATTACTGATATAGGGAGTGAAACATCTCATATAGCCATAATAGCCAGAGCACTTGAAATTCCCTCTGTAATTGGAGTTGGGAATGCAACTGAAGAGGTCCAGAATGGGGATAATCTTATTATTGATGGAGAAGAAGGAATAGTAATTGTAAATCCAGTGGGCAGTGTTATTAATAAATATAAAAGGAAAAAAGAAGAATTAAAGAAAAGAAAAAGAAGAATCTATTTTTTAAAAAAATTACCGTCCAGAACTAATGATGGCAGATATATAAAATTTCTGGCAAATATTGAGTTTCCTGAAGAAATAGTTTCAGCAGAAAAGAATGGCTATGATGGAATTGGGCTTTACAGGACAGAATATCTATATATAAACAGAAAAAACCTTCCCACAGAAGAAGAGCAATTTCTTGCTTATAAAAATATCGCTGAAAAAGTTGGAAAAAAACCAATAATTATACGAACTATTGATATTGGCGGAGATAAACTTATACCAAATATTTCTGGGAAAAAAGAGTTGAACCCTTTTCTTGGATGGAGAGGGATTAGATTCTGCCTTGATAGAAAAGATATATTTAAATCTCAGATAAAAGCCATACTCCGTGCTTCAGTTTATGGGAACATAAAGATTATGTTTCCTATGATTGCAACACTTGAAGAAGTAAGAGAAGGGAAAAAAATCGTCAATGAAGCGAAAGAGAACTTGAAAAAAGAGAAAAAAGAATATAAAGATGTGGAGTTAGGAGTTATGATAGAAATACCTTCTGCTGTTTTTATTTCAGATAAACTTGCAAAAGAAGTTGACTTTTTTTCAATTGGCTCAAACGACTTAATTCAATTCACTCTCGCTGTTGACAGGTTGAATGAAAAAATAACCAACCTTTATCAACCCTGTCATCCTTCAGTTCTGAAAATGATAAAAATAACAATAGACAATGCTAAAAAAAATGGTATTTCAGTTGGTATATGTGGAGAAATGGCTTCCATTCCAGAAATTGCCTGTCTTCTTGTAGGAATGGGAATAGATGAATTGAGTATGGCTCCTTTTCTAATACCCACGATAAAAGAAGTCATAATTAATAGTAAATACGAAAAGTTAAAGAAAATTTCAGAGGAAGTTTTCAAATTTGACACAAATGATAAAATTGTTGAATTTTTAAAGAAAAAATTGAAGGGAGATTAAATGGATAAACAAGATAGAGAGAAGGTAGATAAATCAAATATGTGGGATTTACTTATAAATTTTCACCAGCACTGTAAAGAAGGATACTCTACTTTACCTTCCTTTATACCAGAAAAAATTGAATTTAATAAAGTTGTTTTTTGTGGTATGGGGGGTTCAGCCATAGGTGGTGATATTCTTAGAGTGCTTGTTGAAAAAAATTCAAAGATAATTTTTTCAGTTCATAGAGATTACGATGTTCCATCCTATGTTGATGAAAAAACATTGCTTTTTGCTACAAGTTATTCAGGAAATACTGAAGAAACAATTTCTGCCTATAAAGAGGGATTGAAAAGAAAAGCAAATATTTTTATTATTTCAAGTGATGGGCAACTGGAAAAATTTGCAAGGGAAGAAAACCTGCCTTTTTTGAAAATTCCCGGGGGAATGCCTCCAAGATGTGCTTTTGGTTATTTGTTTTTTTCCTCTTATAGAATAATCAAAGAACTGAATATATTACCAGAAATAGAGGAAAAATTTTTTATAGAAATTGAAAATTATGTTAAAAGTTTTTCCAGAGAAAAAAACAAAGCACTTGAAATTGCACAGAAAATTTATAATAAAATTCCTCTCCTATACTCTGACAATTATATCCTGCCTTGTATTTTAAGATGGAAAACACAAATTGCTGAAAATTCTAAATCATTCTCATTTGTAAATGTTTTCCCTGAGATGAATCATAATGAAATTATGTCCTTTTCCTTTCCAGAGTGGTTTATCAAAAAAATAGTATGTTTATTTTTCAATTACGGAGAAGAACATGAAAGGGTTAAGAAAAGATTAAAAATAATTGAGGAAATAATCAAGAATAAAAATGTTGAAACAATAAAAATAAGCGCAAAAGGAAGTTCATTTCTTGAGAAAATGATTTATCTTGTTATTCTTGGCGACTGGGTTAGTTATTATCTCGCTCTTATGAATAAAATTGACCCGACCGAAATTGAAGAAATATCCTATTTAAAGGAGTTATTGAAAAGGAGG
>QNCF01000116.1 GCA_003644395.1 Candidatus Omnitrophota bacterium | reverse complement strand
ATTGATAGAAGGATATTTTTTACTCAATTTTTTAACTTCTTTTTCTACCTTTTTTAAAACATCCATAAGGTTTACCTGAATTCTCCCACAGGTTGGGCAGGATATGATTTCAGGGAAAAATCTTCTTATTCCTATGGATTGCAAGATTGATTGAGCAACTTTTATTTCTTTCCAGGAACTTTCAGTTAACGAAACTCGTATTGTATCACCAATTCCTTCACTTAATAGAATACCAATACCAAGAATTGATTTACTTTCTGCCAGATATCCTCTCCCTGCTTCAGTAATTCCAAGATGTAATGGATATTCAAATTTTTTTGAGAGAACTCTGTAAATTTCAAGAGTTTCTTCTACAAAAGGGGTTTTAGCAGAAATGACAATATCTGTAAAATCATTGTCCTGAAAAAATTTTATGCTTTCTTCTGCTTCCTCAATTATACTTTCAGAAAGTGTTTTCTTCTTAATTTTTATTGAACCAGAGTTTATACCTATTCTTATCGGGATTTTTTTTTCTTTTGCTTTTTTTATAATTTCTTTTAAATCATTTTTTTTCATATTTCCAGGATTAATTCTTATCTTATCAGCCCCTTTTTCAATTGATAAAAGAGCAAGTTTTTTATCATAATGAATATCACATACTATAGGGACATTTATCTCTTTTTTTAATATTTTTATTGAATTAGTGTCTTCTTTATTCAGAATTGCTACTCTTATAATTTCTGCTCCTTCTTTTTCCAGTTTCCGACACTCTCTTAAAAGGACGGGAATGTTGGAAGTGGCACATTTTGTCATTCCCTGGATTAGAACAGGACTATCTCCACCGATATAAACATTGCCTATTTTAATCTTTTTTGTTTTTCTTCTTTTCACTTTTTAATCGCAGAATGAATAACTCTCAAAATATCATTATAAGTGATAAAAAGAGCAAGGATAATTAAAAGGACTGCTCCTGCATACTGAACAATTTCAAGAAATTTTTTCTTTGGTCTTATTCCTGTAATTCGCTCAAAGAAAAGACCAACAAGATGCCCTCCATCAAAAACAGGTATTGGGAAAAGGTTTATAATCCCGAGATTTATACTGACAAAAGCAATAAAATAGATATATCTGGCAATTCCATAATGAACAATTTCTGCTCCCCATTTTGCTATACCCACAGGTCCTGATAGAAGTTTCATTGATACCTGCCTTTTAATAAGCATCTTAAAGGCAGCAAAAACTCCATAACACATCTTATAAAACTCTTTTCCTGCTCTCACAACTGCTTTGAAAAATGGATATTTCTCCTGCGTTTCTTTTGGGAGTATTCCAATTATATAGACCTTTTCTTTTTCTCCTGATAGGGAAGAACTAAAATAAGGAGCAGGTTTCATCTTAAATGTAAGAATTTTCTCATTTCTTTTTATTTTAAGGATTATATTTTTTTCTGGATTTTCTTTAGTAATTTTTCTTATGTTAGTAAGAACATCAAACCACATCCTGCATCTTTTACCATTAACCTCAATTATTTCATCCCCTATTTTAAGTCCTGATTTTTCTGCAGGCATCCCTTTAACAAATCCACCAATTTTTGTCCCATCATAACCTGGAAGACCAAGCATAAAAGCAGGTATAAGAAGCAAAAAACCAAGTATCAAATTATTAAGAGAACCGCCTACTATAACTCTACTTCTAATCCCTGGTGGCTTTCCCATATATTCATTTTCATCAAATTTTTCTTTATCCTTATATTCTTCCCCTGCCATTTTAACAAAACCACCAAAAGGAATTAAACATATCAGATAAACTGTTTCTCCTTTCTTCCATGAGAAAAGTTTTGGTCCAAAACCAATAGAAAATGTTTCAACTTTTATTCCTGCTTTTTTTGCAAAAAAGAAATGACCTGCTTCGTGGACAAAAATTATAATTGAAAATAAAAAGATAACCGCCACTATTGATATTATCATTTTTTTATTTTGACCTAAATCGTTATTTTTTCTGCATATTTACCAATAAGTGGTAAAACCTCTATTTTCCCTCTTAAAGAATTCACAATCCCGATAATCGTAAGAACAAGAATAAAAATCCATACAAAATAAGAAAGAATCCATATAATAACTCTCAGGAATGGAATAAAAATAAAAACAAACTGTATAAATGCCCATCCGATAGAAAGTATTAAAAGAATAAGTCCCTGTTTTATATGGAATTTTGTGTAGGGATTATCTTTCTGAACTAAAAGTGGGATTAAAATAAATATACCCAGATATGATAACCATGCTAATCCTTTTCCTTCTTCAATGTCCTTTTTTTCCATTTCACTCCTTTGTTTTTTTGATTTTACTTTAATCTGATTCTGCTGTCAATTTTTAATTGTTGCCATACCTTCATAGTTTCTTTTTACCTCTTCAGTTATTCTGTAAATATCCTGAATATCTATATTTCTTTCTATTCTGTGATTTTTAACAATTTTCCCCACTATTTTTATAATTTCGTTAAATTTTATTTTATTCTTTAGAAAAAGACCAACAACAAGTTCATTTGCAGCGTTTAAAACTACCGGGTAAGAACCTTTTATTTCAATTGCCTTTTTTGCAAATTTTATAAATTTTTCATTTTCAGATGGGACTTTAAATGTAAGATTCCTCATATTTTCAATATCAAGAAAATCAAAAGATGTCCCTTTTCTTTCAGGATAATTCAAAACATAACTTATAGGAATTTTCATATCTGGTTTATACATAACTGCCTTTATTGTTCCATCAACAAACTCAACAAGTCCGTGAACTATTGCTTCAGGATGAATTAAAACACCAATTTTTTCAAAAGGTAGAGAAAAAAGATAATGTGCTTCAATTATTTCAAAACACTTATTCATCATAGTTGCTGAATCAACTGTTATCTTTTTTCCCATTTTCCACACAGGATGGGAAAGAACTTCTTTTACTTTTGGATTTTTTGTTTTTTTCCCATAAAATGGACCTCCTGATGCAGTTAAATATATCTTTTTAATATCTTTCTTCTTTTCTCCCTTAATAATCTGAAAAATTGCATTATGTTCACTGTCAACGGGCAGAATTTTACTTTTATACTTCCTTATCAAATTTTTTACAAGAAAACCACCAACAACGAGAATTTCTTTTGTAGCAAGGGCAATAGTTTTTCCTCTCTTTACGCATTCAACAAATGTTTTCAAACTTTCAATTCCAGGGATGGCAAAAACAAAAATATCTGCATCAACTTCTGAAATTTTTATAAGGTCATCACCATAAAAAAATTTCACACTTTTAAAATTTTTCTCAAAAGAAGAATCTCTCTTTTTAGTATAAACAAAGGAAGGAGAAAATTCTTTTATCTGCTCCTTTAAAACCTTTCTATTTTCTTTACAGGCAAGAGCAACAACTTTAAATTTTCCTCTCTGTCTTCTTATAACTTCAAGAGTATTAACTCCTATTGTTCCTGTTGAACCTAAAATTGCAATTTTCTTCATTTAATAAGCCCTCCAAATTTCCTTTTTCTCTTCTGGTATGAAACAAGGGCTTTATAAAAATCTTCTTCATCAAAATCAGGCCATAAAACATCTGTAAAATAAAATTCTGAATAAACTGATTGCCAGATTAAAAAATTACTTATTCTTTTCTCTCCAGCAGTTCTTATTATAAGGTCAACATCTGGAACATCAGGAAGATAGAGAAATTTTCTGAAAGTTTCTTCATCTACTTTTTTAATTTTTTTCTTCTTAACAATTTTCTCAATAGCATCAAGTATTTCCTGCCTTCCCCCATAATTTATTGCAAAAATCAAATTTAAACCAGTATTATTTTTTGTAATGTCTCTAACATAGTCCATTATTTCAATAAGTTTTTCTGGTAATCCCTCTTTCCTTCCTGTAAATTCAACTTTAACATTATTCCTGTTCAAACTATCTCCTTCTTTTCTCAATCTTGTTTCCATAAGTTTGAAGAGAAAATTAACCTCTTCTTCAGGTCTTTTCCAGTTTTCTGTTGAAAAGGAGTAAAGAGTTAAATATTTAATCTTAAACTTTTTTGCTGCCTTTACCGCTTTTCTTACTGCTTTAAGTCCTTCTCTATGTCCAAAAACTCTCGGCAATTTCCTTTTTTGTGCCCATCTTCCATTTCCATCCATTATAATCCCAATATGACAAGGCAATATTTTTAATTCTTTTTTCATATCTGGAATTTCTCCCCGAAATAAACACCTCTTGCTTCAGGATGTTCTAAAATTCTTTCTGGTTTTCCTTCAATGAGTATTTCTCCCTGATAAATTATATATGCTCTATCTGTGATTTTTAATGCCTCTCGGACATTATGGTCTGTTAACAAAATCCCTATATTCTCTCTTTTCAGAGCAACAACTATATCCTGGAGTTCAGAAACTGTTTTTGGGTCAATCCCTGAAAATGGCTCATCAAGAAGGAAAAATTTGGGATTTAAACTCAAACTTCTACCTATTTCAAGGCGTCTTTTTTCTCCTCCTGATAAAGTTCCTGCAATCTGTTTTCTCATATCATAAAGTCCCATTTTCTTAAGATATTTTTTCACCACTTCTTTCATTTCTTTTTTATTTCTATAATACGACTCAAGGACAATAAAAAAATTTTCCTCAACAGTTAATTTTGAAAAGATTGATATTTCTTGAGGAAGATAAGAAATTCCAAGTCGTGCTCTTTTCCACGCAGGATAATTTGTTATATCAACCCCATCAAGCACAATTTCCCCTCTATCCGGTCTTAAAAAACCCAATATCATTTCAAAAGTAGTAGTTTTTCCTGCCCCATTTGGACCAAGAAGACCAACTATTTCTCCTTTTGAGACATTCAGAGAAACATCTCTCACTGCTATTTTTTTACCAAATCTCTTTTTTAAATTTTTTGTCTCAAGCATTTTTCTTCTCTTATTTTATCATAATTATCAACATCTTTCATTCCATAACTTCACTTGATTTCTATTCAGGAATTTTATATCTTTAAAAGAGATTATAAAGTTAATCCGTAACTCTGCAAGTTTAATTTAATCGGTAAGTTTAATTTCTCAATTTTTTCTCTTCCAGCAGATTTACATTATCCTGACTGTAGAAACTTT
>QNCF01000115.1 GCA_003644395.1 Candidatus Omnitrophota bacterium | reverse complement strand
TTTTGTCTCCTTACCATATGCTCCGGCTTCTCTCCTGAAACATGGGGTATAGGCAACATAATAGATTGGAAGTTTTTCTTCAGGAATAATCTGGTTTCTCAGAAGGTTTGTAACAGGGACTTCTGCAGTTGGAATTAAGAAATAATCATCTTTATCAAGATGGTACATATCTTCTTCAAGTTTTGGTAATTGTCCTGTTCCAAACATACTTTCTCTGTTTACGAGTGATGGAACCCATACTTCTTCAAAACCATTTTTTTTGTGAAAATCAAGCATGAAATTTATAAGTGCTCTTACAAGAGAAGCCCCCTTTCCCAGAAATACTGGAAAGAAACTGCCTGTTATTTTTGCACCAAGGGAAAAATCAAGAATTCCAAGTTTTTCACCTATTTCCCAGTGAGGAAGGACTTCAAAATCTTTCTCTTCTATTTCCCCCCACTCTCTCACAACCACATTTGAAGAAGAATCTTTCCCTTCAGGAACAGAAGGATGCGGAATATTTGGTATTGTTTCAAGGATTTTTTTAAATTTTTTTTCTATCTCTGAAAGTTTTTTCTCATACTCCCTTATTTCATCTGAATATTTTTTAGCCTGGAGAAGTAAAGGCTGGATTGCCTCTCTGTTATTTTTTAAAGAGGCTATTTTTTCGGTGAGATCATTCTGTATTTTCCTTCTTTCTTCAATAAATGAAATGTATTTTCTCCTTTCATTATCAAGTTTTTCAAACTCTTCCCAGTCAACCTTTTCTCCTTTTGCTTCTGATGCTTTCTTGAACTTTTCAATATTTTCTCTGATATATTTAATTGGAAACATCTTTTATCTTGAATATGTATTCACCATCTTTTAATAATCCATAATTTTCCCTTGCAATTTTTTCAATGTAGTAAGGGTCTGTTTTTAATCTATTTATTTTTTCTTCAAGAATTTTGTTTTCTCTTTCAAGCCTTGCTATTTCTGACCTGTAAAACTGTAATTTCTGGAAACATTTTAAAAGTTTAATAGTCCTTGGAGCAGAAATTATTATAAAGATTAAGGTGAGAAGTAAATATCCACGCCACCTATACCTTCTTCTCCTTTTCATTTTCTTTTCAGAATTTCTTCACCATAATATTTTGCATCAATACCGAGTTCTTCTTCTATTCTTAAAAGCTGATTATATTTACATAATCTTTCAGAACGGCTGAGAGAACCTGATTTTATCTGACCAGCATTTACTCCAACTGAAAGGTCTGCTATGAAAGTATCTTCTGTCTCCCCACTCCTGTGGGAAATTATTGTTTTGTAGTTATTCATTTTTGCAAGTTCAATGGTTTCAAGCGTTTCAGTTAGAGTCCCTATCTGGTTCACTTTTATCAAAATAGCATTTGCAATTTTCTCCTCAATCCCCTTTTTCAGTATTTTTGGATTTGTTACAAATATATCATCTCCAACAAGCTGGATTTTATCTCCAAGTCTTTCTGTCAATTTTTTCCATCCTTCCCAGTCATTTTCTGCAAGTCCATCTTCAATTGAGCATATCGGATATTTTGAAACAATCTTTTCATAATATTCAATCATCTCATCAGAAGTTCTTAAAGAACCTTCAAATTCATATTTCCCATCTTTATAAAAAGATGACGCAGCTGAATCAAGTGCAATCCATATATCCTTTCCTGGTTTATAACCTGCTTTTTCAATAGCCTGAAGAATATAATTTATTGCATCTTCATTTTTATCAAGATTTGGTGCAAATCCACCTTCATCTCCAACTGCTGTGATATGCCCTTTTTCTTTAAGTATTTTTTTCAGATGCTGGAATGTTTCAGATACCATCTGATATCCCTTCTCAAAACTTTCTGCTCCAGCAGGGACTATCATGAATTCCTGAATGTCAAGATTATTATCTGCATGGACTCCTCCATTTATCACATTGCAGAAAGGAACAGGTAAAATGTGAGCAGAGATTCCGCCGAGGTAAAAATAAAGAGGAACTCCAAGACATTCTGAAGCTGCTCTTGCACATGCAAGGCTGACTCCAAGTATGGCATTTGCTCCAAGTTTTGATTTGTTTTCTGTACCATCTATTTCTATCATCATCTGGTCTATTTTTTTCTGTTCAAATACATTCATTCCTTCTATTTTTGGAGCAATTACTTTATTCACATTTTCAACTGCTTTTTTAACTCCTTTTCCAAGAAAATCTTTACCGCCATCTCTCAATTCAAGTGCTTCCCTTTCTCCAGTGGAAGCCCCAGAAGGGACTGCAGCGCGTCCAAATATTCCATTTTCAAGATAAACATCCACTTCTACAGTTGGATTTCCTCTTGAGTCCAAAATCTGGCGGGCATAAATTTCTGAGATTCTCATAGTACCCTCCTTTAATAAAAGGTTTAAAAAAGTATAAAATAGTTTATGTCTTCAGTCAAAATTCTTTTTCTAAACTTTTTCTGTTTATATATGTCAAAATAAAAAAAAGGAGGTGGAATATGAAAAAGTTAATTCTGGCTCTTTGTGGAATAGGGATTATGGCAGGTTTTCTTTATGCAAAGCCTTTAAGGAAAGTTCCTTTAAAGTTGAAAGAGATTATTGAAATAAGAAAGCAGATGAAAAGGATAGAAATGGAGGCCATACAGAAGGATGAGGAACTTAAAAAAATAAATGAGCAGATAAAGGAATTGAAGGAGAAATTAAGAAAGAAATTGGAAGAAGTTCTTGCAGAAAATAAGGAATATCAGGAATTGAAAAAGAAATTGGAAAAGATAAGAAAAGAGTGGAAGGAAAGGCATCAAAGAAAGGAAGCAGATATAGTGGTTGGAAAGGGGACTGTAAAATATATTCCACTTGAGGGTGGTTTCTATGGGATTGTAACAGAAGAAGGTGAAAAGTATTTACCGATGAATTTACCTTCAGAATTTAAAAAAGATGGATTGAAAGTCTGGTTTAAGGGAAATCTATTGAAGATGGCGACAACTCAGATGTGGGGAAAACCTATCAAAATTTTAAAGATTTTTAAATTAGAAAAGTAAAAACTCCCCCTTTTTATTTTCCTCTTTTAATGATAAAATATCTGGATGTTCGGTGGAATTGATTTCATAATAATTGTTTTGGTTTTATCAGGGATTCTGGTAGGAATTTTAAGAGGGATTTTGGGAGTAATTATTGACCTTATAGGAATATTAATTGGATCAATTATTGCTTCCTTTGTATACCAAGCCCCTGTTAATCTTTTCAAAAAGTTCAATATAACAGGAAGTGTGGTTGAGCTTATATGGTATCTTTTATGCTTTTTTGTCTTCACTCTTATAGTTATTCTGCTTCTTGAACTTGGAAGAAAGAGAATAGAAACCAGGTCTTTTGTGGATAAATTTTTCGGCGCTATTCTGGGGATTGGTGAGGGATTTGTTTATGCGACCGGGATTTTAATTATAATGAGTGGTTCTTTCAATGCAGCAAATGAAATACAGCAAAGCAGGACTGCAGAATATGTTTTGAGGTATCTTCCAAAAATTTATGAGAAAGTAGAAAGGACAGGGATTACTCTTCCGAAGATGATGTTTCTCCCTGAAAAATATTCTGATGAGTTCAATCCCAAATATAAAAAGATAAGGTTTGTAAAGATTAACTTTGTAAAACTTGATGGAGCAACATGTATAAAATGCGGAGAGAAAGTAAAATTTGCTGGATATTTTCTGAAATACGGTGCTTCTGTTGTTCCGAAGTTTGTATGTACAAAATGTGGCAGAACTTCATGTGGATGTCAGACTTATGAAGGTTTCCATCTGTTATATGGAAAATGCCCTGTTGAACTTGCAGAAGAAGGAGAAAAAATTGATTGTGGTCAGTGGCCAAACGATTCACCTGTTATACCAAAAGGGCCATGTCCTGTATGTGGAAAAACTCTAAAGGTATGGAAATTGGAATTTTAAATTTTTACAGGCTCTCCCTTTTCTGCAGAAGAATAAATTGCATCAATTATCTTCATTAAAATAATTGCTTCTTCAGGTTTGGAGAAAGGTTCCTCCTCCCCTTTTACTGTTCTGACAAAGTTTATAACTGCCCTTTCTCTTCCCATTTTTTCATCAGGTGGAACAATTATCTTTCTATTTACAGGATGCCCATTTTCCATTGTATAAATTTCACACTCATCAATCGCTGTCTCATCAATCCCATCTCTTCCGAATAATCTCCTTATCATTCCTCCTGCTTTTGTTCCCTGGAAAGTAACTGAGACTTCCTCTCTTTTATTCATCTCTGCCCAGCTATTCCTTGCAAAAAGAACCTGCCCTGTTTTAAATCTTACAAAAGCATGTGCAGCTGTTTCAACATCCACAATTCCTCCTTCAACATCAGGTATTCCCCATGGGCCTTTAAAATCAGGATTGGTTGAAAAATCATAGAAGGTTTGAGCCAGAACCCATTCAGGTTCAGGGAATTCCATAAAGTATAGAGCAAGGTCTATCATATGGAGAAGGTCAATAACAGGGCCACCACCAGATAGACTTTTTTGAGTAAACCATCCACCAAATCCAGGAATTCCGCATCTTCTTATCCATAATGCCTGTGCTGAATTTATCCTTCCTATATCCCCATTTTTTATGTATTTCATCAATGCCTGAGATTCTGGTCTTGCTCTATTGTTGAAATCAAACATGAGAATTTTTCCTGTTTTTCTGGCAGTTTCCACCATCTTTGTTGTTTCTGAAGCATTCATTGCAGGGGGTTTCTCGCAGAATACATTTTTACCTTCTTCCAGACATTTTATTGAAATTTCTGCATGGAATTTATTTGGCACACAGACGCTTACAAGGTCTATCTCAGGACATTTCTCAAGCATCTCTTCATAAGATGAGAAAACATTTTTAATACCGTATTTTTCTGCTTTTTCCTGTGCTCTTTCAACTGCAGGGTCAGCAATACCGATTACTTCAACATCGCTTTTTAAATATCCTTCAATATGGTATGTTGAAATTCCGCCTGCTCCAATTATCCCTGCCTTCAACTTTTTTTCTGCCATTTTACCCCCCTTTTATTTTATCTTTCTCAACTTTACATTATAACATATCCCCTCTCCCTTTTCGAGGCTAAACCTCGGGATCTGGAAGAATTGAAAAACAAGGGATTTGGAAATTTATAGTTTT
>QNCF01000114.1 GCA_003644395.1 Candidatus Omnitrophota bacterium | reverse complement strand
TTTCTTTTAATTTTAACATATATTCTTATTTTTACTGGCTTACTCCTTCTTTATAGTGCTTCAAAAGGTGTTATTTCAAAAAGTGGTTTTTTTATAAAACAATGTATATGGGTGGTGGCTGGAACAGGGATTATATCTTTTCTAAAAGGTGTTAATTACAGAGAATTGAAAAGGAGTGCTGTCTTCCTTTACTTTATAATTTTATTCTTTCTTATGTTAGTTCTTTTAGTTGGTGGAAAGGGGGTTTCAAGATGGATAAAACTTGGATGGTTTAATTTCCAGCCATCTGAATTTGCTAAATTTGTTTTAATTGTAACTCTTGCATCATATTTATCAAATAAAAATGTAAGAAGATTTCCTGTTTTTGTTGGGAGTATGATAATAGTTGGTATTCCATTTTTTCTTGTTCTTATGCAACCAAATCTTGGAACTGCTTTTATATTTATATTTATATTTCTTGGCATTCTTTATCAGGCAGGTATGAGCAAAAAACAATTTTTTGCTTTATTCTTTTTCGTTTTACTTTTAAGCCCTATTTTGTGGTTTGGAATGAAGCCATACCAGAGGGAAAGAATACTAACATTTATAAATCCTGGAAGAGACCCTCTTGGTGCTGGTTACAATCTCTTACAATCAAAAATAACAATTGGTTCTGGGGGCTTTCTGGGAAAAGGATTTTTAAAAGGGACTCAGACAAAACTTGCCTTTCTTCCAGAGTATCATACTGATTTTATATTCTGTATTCTCGCTGAAGAGTTTGGATTTATAGGGGTAATTCTTTTACTATTTCTTTATTATCTATTTTTTAAGAAAATTGTGGAGATTATTTCTTTTACATCAGATAAATTTGCCCAACTTCTTGCATCCGGGATATTAACATTATTTCTTTCGCAGTTTGCAATAAATATAGGAATGACTATGGGACTTTTTCCTGTTGTTGGAATACCTCTCCCATTTATAAGTTATGGCGGTTCTTCCCTTCTTACATCGCTTATCTGTGTTATATTTTTAAAAAATATTCAGGATAGTTCATCAATTTTCTAAAATGGAAGAAGAAATAATGAAAATTTTGTCAGAGGTGAGAAATCCAGCAAGTTATTCAGGAAGAGAAATCAATGTGTATATCAAAAAATGGGAAAAAGAAAAAGTAAAAGTTGCAATTGCCTATCCTGATGTTTATTCTGTTGGTATGTCATCTCTTGGTTTTAGAATTTTATATGGGTTGTTGAACGAAAGAGATGATTGTATTTGTGAAAGATTTTTTGCTCCATTAGAGGATATGGAAGAAATTTTAAAAAAGAGGAATATCCCTCTTTTTACACTTGAAACAAAAACTCCTGTCAGAGATTTTGATATTGTCGGGTTCAGTATATCTTCTGAATTGAATTATACGAATGTTCTGAATCTTTTAAATTTATCTAAAATACCTGTTTTTTCCAGTGAAAGAAAAAATTGTCCTATTGTTATTGGCGGAGGAAATAGTGTTTTTAATCCATTTCCTCTTACTCCTTTCATAGATGTTTTTGTCATAGGAGAAGGGGAGGAGATAATATTGGAAATTATTGATGTATTTAAGGAATTAAGAGGAGAAAAAAGGGAGAAAATTTTAAAACAAATTTCAAAAATTGAAGGTGTTTTTGTTCCTTCTTTTCCAGAAGAAAAAATTAAAAAAAGAGTAGTTAGTGATTTTGAAAATTCTTTTTTTCCTGCAAGATACATTGTCCCTTTAACTGATATTATTCATGATAGAATTTCAGTTGAGATAATGAGGGGTTGTTATAAAAATTGTAAGTTTTGTCAGGCAGGTAGTTGCTGGAAGCCGGTAAGAAAAAGAAGTCCTGAAAAAATCCTTGAAATTTCAAAAGAAATATTTAAAAACACTGGTTATGAAGAAATATCTCTTCTTTCTTTTTCTGCTGGAGACCATCCTGATATTGAAAAAATAATTTCTTTACTTGTTTCAGAATTTAAAAATAAGAGAGTTTCAATTTCATTCCCTTCTTTAAGAATTGATACATTCTCTTTTGAACTTGCAAACAAAATTAGAGAAATAAAGAAAACATCCCTTACTTTTGCCCCTGAAACATCAGAAAGATTGAGATTTAAAATGGGAAAATATATAAAGGATGAAGAGTTAATTCAATTATGTGAGAAAGCAAGAAAAAGTGGATGGAAACATATAAAACTTTATTTTATGATTGGACTACCAGGAGAGAAAGAGGAAGATATTTCTGAAATTGTTAATTTAATAAAGGAAATTTCAAAAATAATTATTGTTAAAAGTTCTTTCAATACATTTATTCCCAAACCACACACCTTTTTTGAAAGAGAAAGATTTATAAGCAGACAGGAATATGAAGAAAAAAGAAATTTTATAACAGATAAACTTAAAAGGAACAAATTTGTGAAATTTAATTTTCATCCTTACCAGATGAGTTGTGTTGAGTGTTTTCTTGGGAGAGGTGATGAAAACCTTGCGAAAGTAATTTATGATGTCTGGAAAAAAGGTGGAAAAATGGAAAACTGGCAGGAATTTTTTAGTTTTGAAAGATGGCAAGAATGTCTTAAAGAAGAAAAAATTGAAATAAGCCAGTATCTTAACCGAATGGAAGAAAATTTACCCTGGCATATAATAAAGATTTAGTTATCCTCAAAAACCACATACTTCAAGGAGTTAGATATTATTTTCAATGAATTCTTTATGGACCTGTTTGAGTGCTTTTTCTCCATCTTCTTTTTTTACAATACAGGAAATTTTTATTTCAGATGTGCTTATCATTTCAATATTTACTCCAACTTTAGCAAGAGCAGAAAACATTCTTCCTGCAACTCCAGGATGATTCATCATTCCCACTCCAATAATTGAAATTTTACATATATCAGTATCTTTCTCTATATTTTCTGCACCAAGTTTTTCGCCAACCTTTTTTGATAACTCAAATGCTTTATCCAGTTCATTTATATTCACTGTAAATGAGACATCAGCATAGTGCTGTTTACTGACATTCTGGATAATCATATCCACATTTATATTTTCTTTTCCAAGAGCAGTAAAAATTTCAGCAGCAACTCCTGGTTTATCTGGTATCCTGAATATAGTTATTTTTGCCTGATTTTCATCAATTGAGACAGAAGAAACATCTGCCCCTTCTTTCACTTCCATTTCTTTTACCATTGTTCCTTCTCCTTTTTTATTAAATGTTGGTTTTACAACAAATGGGACTTTATATTTTTTAGCAAATTCTACCGCTCTTGACTGCATAACCTTTGCTCCTGTAGAAGCCATCTCAAGTAGTTCATCGTATGATATCTCTTTTATCAATCTTGCCTCTTTAACTCTATTTGGGTCTGCTGTGAAAACGCCCTCAACATCTGTATATATCTCACACAATTTTGCTTTTATTGCTGCTGCTATTGCTATTGCTGTCAGGTCAGAGCCACCTCTTCCAAGAGTGGTTATAGCATTTTCTGAACTTATTCCCTGAAAACCAGCAACAACGACAATTTTATCTTTATCTAACTCCTGCATTATTTTCCCTGGGTTTATTCTCTGTATTCTTGCTTTTGTGTGGAAATTATCTGTCTTTATTCCTGCAAAATATCCTGGAAATCCCTCTGCTTCTTCTCCAAGTGTTTCTATTGCCATACAGAGGAGAGCGACTGATACCATTTCGCCTGTTGATAAAAGAAGGTCAAGTTCTCTTTCAGGAAGAGATGGATTTATCTTTTTTGCAAGATTTATTAAATTATCTGTAGTTTTTCCCATTGCAGAGACAACAACAACTACCTTATATCCTTTCTTTTTGGTTTCAACGATTCTTCTGGCTACAAATTTAATTTTTTCAGTATCACTTAAAGAACTTCCCCCATATTTCTGAACAATAATATCCATTTTTTTCTCCATTGAGTAGTAATTATACTATTTTTCTCCAACTTTTGCCACACCTGTCCAAACCCGGTTTGGACATTTTGATTTTTTATAAAAGAAGATTACATTGAAATTTAAATACTTTCTGATATAGTTTTCAGCAGTTCAATACAGCCATTTTTATCAAGAGGTCTGTTGTTGTTTCCGCATTTTGGGGATTGAATACAGGAAGGACATCCTATCTCACATTTACAGTTCTCAACTGTTTCAATTGCATATTCAATTATTTTTTCTATTCTTTCAAATCCTGCTTTTGTTATACCAATTCCTCCTGGATATCCATCATAAATAAAAATTGTTGCCTTTTGTGTCTGATTATGAAATGGAAAAGAATAACCACCTATATCCATTCTGTCAGAAGGAACTTCAAGAGGAAAAACCCCTATGATTGAATGTTCAGTAGCATGAATACTTCCATGAAAATCAATTTTTTTCTTTTTGAATTTTTCAATTATCTCTTCAGGTATTTCAATCCATAATGATTGTGTCTGAAATTTTAAAGATGGAAGATTTAACTGATAAAGCCCCATAAGTGTTTTGTCCTTTTCTCTCCTTTTCTCATAACTTACAAAATTTGTTGTAACTTCAATTTTTCCGAATTTGAATTTAAATACATCTCCTTTTTCTTTTAATGTTTCAAGTATTTCAATTTTTTCCCACCAGTTTACCTGTGTATAATATTTAGCATCTACTTTTTCAACAATCACATTCTTTTTTTCTGAATTTATAAAAAGAACCTGATATTTGTTTCCATGATGCAGATATATTGCACCGGGATGACAGTCATAGTAAACTTTATTCTCTTCAATTTCACCAATAATTTTTTCTGTATTTATTTCAACTATTGAAAAAATTTCTCCAATTGTTCTTAAGTTTATTTCTCTATGTGGGTATCTGCCAGAGTAAAAATACCTCCCATCAAATGTTTTTTTGAAATTTTTATCAAGTATCTCTTTAACAAAATCACCATAAAATTTTGTATCTTCCTGTTTAAAAGGCATTTCAAAACAGGCACATTTAAGGTGGTTTTCTGTTATTATTTCATTTTCAAAGTTTATAATTACATCTTCATATTCTCTTTTCAGAAATTCTTCTGGTTTTCTTAAAAAATATTTATCAAGTGCATCAGAAAGTCCCATAAATATAACTACTGAATTTTTATATCCTCTCCCAACCCTTCCTGCTCTCTGCCAGGTGCTTATAATACTTCCTGGGTAACCAAAAAGAATGCATATATCAAGAGAGCCAACA
>QNCF01000113.1 GCA_003644395.1 Candidatus Omnitrophota bacterium | reverse complement strand
TGAGATTAAGAGTGACAGGATTTCACTTGATATATAAAGTGGCTCTTGGGGCAAAAAAACGATTGAGATAACAGAAATTTACATCCATTTAACCGCAGAGGATTACTTCAACATTGTAAAAGAAAGATTGAAAGGATGGCACACTTTTGGCACACTTTCAGGAGTGAAGGAATGAAAATGGCGCAGAGGAAATTATGTAAGTTATTGAATATC
The DNA here is from genome assembly GCA_003644395.1 of Candidatus Omnitrophota bacterium. Classification (GTDB taxonomy): domain Bacteria; phylum Ratteibacteria; class UBA8468; order B48-G9; family JAFGKM01; genus B48-G9. The sequence continues at coordinate 4,985 of QNCF01000113.1, read as the reverse complement.
AATAAGTGCGAGGGGAGGGATTTGAACCCTCACGGGAAAACCCCACTGGATCCTAAGTCCAGCGCGTCTTCCATTCCGCCACCCTCGCTTCAATAAAATAATACCTTAAAGATTCTTTTCTTACAATCATTTTTAAGAATCCGCTCTGTTCTTTTTTGAAAATAGAAAATGGAGCAAAAATATACCGATGAAACTTATAAAATTCAAACCAGCACCTATTAAAAGAGCAATCCTGAAACCAAACTTTTCACTTAAAAAACCTCCACTTACAGGCCCGATTATCCATCCAAAATACCAGAATTGATTATAAATTGCATATGCATAACCTCTTTTTTCTGCAGGAACCATATCAGCGATCAAAGCAGAAGCGGAAATTGTAAATGTAGCCCATGCTGCACCTTCTATAATCTGAGATAGAATGATAGAAGAGAAATTTTTTGCAAGACTGTATCCCATAAAAGCGATGAAAAAAGAAAAAGAAGAAAGCAAAATAAAAGGAATTTTGCCTTTTCTATCAACAAGTTTACCGATAAAAGGAGAAAATATTGCACCGACAAGTGAACCTATGGTAAAAACAAGCCCTATTTCTGTCTTCACAACTCCAAATTCTTCAATATAAAGAGCAAAAATTGAATGTATGATTCCTGAGCAGAACATTATGGGAAAAAATGCAATATAAAAAAGGTAAAGTTTTTTCATATTCCACCTCCATTGTCAGGAAATTTAACTTTATACTGAAATTTATAAAAAATGGAAAGAGAAAAGGAAAAGTAAATTTTTTCAGGAAAGGATGGATAATACTTCACTCATCATCATCTTCATCATCATAATTTTGTTTATTTTTCAATTCATTCCAGAGAATGTAAATTATGCCGAGAAAAAGAACAATAAGATAAAAAATCATTTTTACTCCGCTATAATTTAAAGTCTTTCTGGAAGAATATCTCTTAAAAGTATCATTCCCATGTAAACTCCACCTTCCTCCATCTCTTCAATAACAGGGAGTGCTGAAGTTTTTGTTTTTTTAAATATCTCTATTACTCTCTCAAGAGAATCTTCTCTGAATACAAATGGATATGAAGTATCAAGAAGGTCTTCAGCAACTATCAGTTTGTCAAGTTCTTCTTCAAGTATTATATTTTTTATGTCCTCAAGATGGATTACTCCTTTTAAAACTCCTTCTTTATCAACAACAGGGTATATTGAGAGTTCTGTTTCCTGTATCCTCTCAACTATCTTTGAAAGAGAATCGAAGAGAAAGACAGGTTTAATATCTGTATGGATATACTCCTCTATAGGGAAGAATTCACTCTCATGATGTTTCATTCCAGGAAAAAGTAAATTTCTCGCAATGACAGGCCCTATGAATGTTGTTATAATTGTGAGGATAATGATGGAATTAAAGACAGGTTCTGGCAAAATTCCAAGTTCTTTTCCAACAACTGCACAGGCAAGAGTAGCACTTAATTGAGGTATGGTTGAAAATCCAAAACCAATGGCTTTCTTAAATGGGAATCCCATAAAAATTGCGCCGATAAAACCAGTTAATGTCTTTAAAAAAATCAGAGAGATACATATCACTAAAGGGAAAAGGAGATTTGCTTCTTCACGGAATACACCAAAATTAGTTTCAGCTCCTATTGTGATAAAAAATAAAGGGACAAAGATGCTGAAGGTGATGAAGTTAATGTGATGCAAAACCCTTCTGTTAATATAAATATTTGCAAGTGAAATTCCTGCCAGAAAAGCACCTACAATTGGATGTATATGCATGAGTTCTCCTGAAGCAACAACAAGAATCAAAAGCAGGATTAAAATTCTTGTCTGTTCTTCAACCATAAGAGATGGTTTTTTTAATATTTTTGAGAGTTTCTCCTGAAGGACAGGTAATCCCTTAAAGACAATAAGAAAGAAAAGGATGGTAAAAATGGTGAAAAAGCCGAGAAACCTTATATTGCCAGTTGTATGGTATGTTATTATTCCTGAAAGTAGAAAAAGGCTTGTTATATCGCTCATAACAGTACTTCCAATAATGAGGGAGGAAAAAGTTTTCATCTCTTTATCAAGATTTGCAGAAAATTCCCAGAAGAGAGGGACTATGATACCAACAGAAGAAGAAATAAATATACTTCCCAGAATTAATGGGAGGGAATAACCGGTTAAATTTAAGAGTTTATTGACAAAAATCCCGACAAAAAATCCACCTATACCAGGAATCAATCCATTTAAAAAGTAAAAAATCAGTAGTTTCTTTTTATTTTTCTGGAAAATTTTAAATTTCAACTCCAAGCCTGCAGAGAACATAAGAAGGATTATTCCAAGGTGATAGAAATATTGAAGAGGTTTTAATTCTGAAAGGAGGCCAAAACCAGATGGTCCAATAAGTATACCAAAAAGGATATAGAGTGTGAGAATTGGAATGTGGAGAAATTGTGCAACAGGTCTTGCAAAAAGAATAATGGTAAAAGCTCCAAGTAAAAAAGTAAGAGTTTCTCTCATCAAATATATTTTAAATGATATTGGATTTGAAGACCAGTTTTATAAGTAAGGATTCCCGTATTTATTGTGATAAACAATTGAGGAAAGTGGTTTTTTATATGGCATTCCGACTTCTGACTTTGCTTTCCCTATTGGTAATAATGCTATCAATCTTTTCTCCTCAGGTATCCCAAGAAGTTCTTTTGCCCATTTTTCTTTTTTCAACAGTGTCCCTTCAACCCAGCAGGAAGCATATCCAAGGTAAGTAATTGTAAGAAGCATATTTTCAATTGCAGCAGAAGCATCTTCAACCCAGAAATTACTCTTTTCAGGGTCCATTATTACACCGATAATTACTGATGATTCTGAAATAAAAGATTGTATCTTCCCGAGTTCTTTTATGAGATTCTCATCATCTATAACAATAAATTCCCAAACCTGTGCATTACGACCTGAAGGTGCAAGTCTTCCTGCTTCAAGTATTTTTAATATATCTTCCTTTTTAATTTCTACCTTTTCAAAACTCCTTACACTCCTTCTTTTCTTTATGACTTCAAAGAAGTCCATCTTCACCTCCTTTTAAAATTGTTTCAAAAGATTCACAAATTTTATCTCTATTTTTCTTATCAACCTCAATAATTTTAACATCCTTCCTTTTTCTTATCTTTTCAGCAAAATCATTCTTTGCTTTTGTCAAAACTCCTATCACAATTTTATCACTTTCCAGTGCCTTCTCAACGACTTCTTTAAATCTTTCTGAAAAAAGTTCCATCTTTCCAATTTCATCAATTACAATATATTTTATTTTTTCATTTTCAAGCGCTTCCTGGATACTTTTAACCCCTGTATTTTCAAATTCCTCTATATCCACTGTGTATTTGCCAACTTTTAATCTTCCTTCTTTTTCACAACTTGCCAAAATACCCTCCTTTCCATCAAGAGTTACAATTTTAAATCCTTTCCTCTTCCCCTTTTCCCTTATTTCTTCAGTATAAAATCCTCCAGCATTTTCAATCTTTTCTATCCACTTTTTAATTATTGTTGTCTTTCCAACACCAGGTTGACCTGTAAGGAAGATATTCTTCTCCATTGATAGTTTTATTATACAGATTTTTTCATTTTTGTGATATAATTTTTTTGATGGAGATTATAAGATACAGAATAAGGACAAAGCCTTATCTGTGTCTTTCTCCTGCAGAGGCAATAAATACAGGAATTACAATTGGAGAACAGACAGTTGAAATGGTAATCCTTGTGAAAAATCCAGGGCCTGGATATCCGGAGTATGGTGTGATAAGGAATATGAGCGAAGAGGAATTGAAGAAAATACCTGTGATGGAGAGAGGAGAAAAAGTATTTGAAAGAAGGAAGGATGCTGTAAATTATATAAAAACAATGGGAAGTAAAAATTATCAACTGTGCGGAGTAAAAGAGACAAGGGCTCTCCCGAGGGAAGAATTGAGGATTGATGAAGAGAAAAGTGTGGAAGATTTTTTGAAAGAATTAAAAGCATTTGAAAAGAAAAATAATTTTTAAGTTTTTGATTTACAGGAACTTAGTATCAGTTGACTTTTATAAATGAAAAGGTAAAATTTTATTGAAGCGGGATTAACTCAGTGGTAGAGTGCGAGCTTCCCAAGCTCGTGGTCGCGGGTTCGAATCCCGTATCCCGCTCTCCCTCCATTATTTTCTCAAAAGGAAGGAAAACCTTGAATAAGAAGGGAAATATTTGAAGAGGGCTAAAATATTGAGGATGGCAAAGACAGTCAGCCAAGTAAAATTTCCGCATATAAGGAATCCAAGGAAACCAAATACTGTGACAAGATTGAGCGTGCCCATCATAACAAGAACATAAGTGGAATAACCTTTTAAATTCTCCTCAATTTTTGCTTCCTCATCCAGTTCAATATTTTTATAAGGTATGAGTTTTTTTGAGAGAAAATGGGAAATATTATCGCAGAAAAATAATATACCTACTCCGAGGAAAAAGAAAATATACTGAATAATCCTGGCAATGCCTTTATCATAATCCAAAACTTTTCCATGGAATCCGCATCTTTTCATAAAATAACCTATGAGAAAAAGGATGATGGGAAATAGAAATTGAAATAGCCCTATCAATCTCAACTGAGAAGAATATTCCCTGTACTTCTCTTTTTCAATCTCTCCTTGAGATACTTTTCCCATTATTCAGAATATTTAACCAGCCTTTTCCTCAAAAGAAGGAGTAAAGGTATAATGAGAAGTGGAATAAGAAGCCCTTTCAGTGTAAGCCATGCAATCAATATCACTGGAGAAAGTAAAATTCTTGTTATATATTTAGCCACTTCATGTTTCTTTATAAATTCAGCAAGTGGTGGACTGTGTCTATAGTAAAATCTTACAAATGCCCTTCCAATCCTGTTTGTAAGTAAATACTTATCCCTGAATTCTCTCAAAATTCTCACATATTTTTGCTGGTAAGAACCATAAGCAGCAGTTGCTATGAAACATCCTCCTCCACCACC
>QNCF01000112.1 GCA_003644395.1 Candidatus Omnitrophota bacterium | reverse complement strand
CGTTCTTATTAAAATTTCACTCGCAATTTTTATCTCGTCTATCTTAATCCTTTCACCTTTTGAATGTGCCTGCTCAAGGTCTCCGGGACCAAATACAACTGTCGGCATATTTCCAACTTTATTGAAAAGTCTACCATCACAACTTGCTATAAATCCAGTTATTTCTGGATTTATCCCAGATTCCAGTGCTGACTGGTAAACTGTTTTTACCAAAGGATGGTCGGAAGGTATCTGGTAAGCATCGTTGTGTAATCTATCAAAACTCAATTTGTAATTTTTCACTATCCATTCATCTCCACAGTTTTCTATCACATCTTCAATTTCTTTTTTTATTCTTTTTATATCTTTATTAGGTAAAAATCCAAGCCCTCCTTCAAGAATTACTTTCCCGCATGCCATTGATGGCCATCCTTCCCCTATCACTTTGCCAAAATTTAACTGGACAGGCTGGTAATATTTTTCAAATAAAGGAAAGTTTTTGCTTTCCTCAATCAACTTCCTTTCATACTGTTTCAATCTCTGTATCAAAAAACACATCTTTTCTATCGCATTAACTCCTTCCCATATTCTCCCCATATGCACCTGCTTTCCAAAAATTTCTATTTTAAACCAGATAGCACCTCTATTTGCAGGGGTTATTTTAAGACCTGTTGGTTCAAGAACTATCACACCATCTGCTTTATATCCCTGCCTTATAAGTGCAAGTGAACCATTACCTCCTATCTCCTCTTCTATTACAATTTCAACTATTAAATCACCTTGTGGTTTTATATTGAGGTCTTTTAAAGAAAGAAGAGAAAGATAGATAGTCGCAATTTGACCCTTTGCATCTGCAGAGCCTCTCCCAATTATAAAATTTTCTTTTATTTCAGGAGAAAAGGCATTTTCCCATCCTTCAGCAGGGACAACATCTGAATGTGTATTTAAAATTAGAGATTTTCCATTTCCAGAAGATGGTAATACCAGAACAAGATTTTTCCTTTTTGAATAATCCAATTCAAAATCTGCAAAAGTATATTCAGGGTCTTCTTTTAAACTTTCAGGTATTTTTTCAAGTTTCGGTTCTCCAAATTCTGTGAATTTTTCTCTGATATAATACTGTATTTCCTCCTCCCCTTTCCCTGATACACTTTCAAATTTAATCAGTTCAACCAGAAAATCTATTGCCTTTTCAAGATTTTTCTCCACAATATTTTTTATCTCCATTCTTCAAGAACCTCTTTTATCGCTTCATCTATTACATCGCAACCTTCCTCTATTGCTTCCTCGTTTATTATAAGTGGTGGGCAGATCTTTATCGTCGCCCCTCCATATCCAACAGGAGCAAAAAACAAAAGTCCTTTTTCAACACATCTTCCAACTATTTCAAAAGCAAGTTCAGAATCAGGTTCTTCTGTTCCTTCTTTAACTATATGTAATCCCCATACAAGCCCTTTTCCACATACAAATCCAACAACTCCATATTTTTCTTTCAACTGGTTGAGCCTTTTTTCAAATACTTTTCCCATTTTCTCAGCATTTTCATAAAGTCTGTTTTCCTCAATAAATTTGATATTTCCAAGAGCAGCAGCACAGCATACAGGATTTCCGGTATGTGTGCTTGTCATTGTTCCTGGTTCATAAAGATCCATTATCTCTTTCCTTCCAACAACAGCAGAAATTGGCAGACTGCTTGATATACCTTTTCCAAGACAGAAAATGTCCGGTAAAACCTCATAATGCTGGAAACCCCATAATTTTCCTGTTCTTCCAAAACCTGCCTGTATCTCATCAAATATAAGCAAAACTTCATTTTCATCACACCATTTTCTCAATTTTTTAACATATTCTTTTGGCATAAATGAAGCATTCCCTCCCTGATATGTCTCTGTAATTACAGCACAGACATTCTTCGGATTTATACCGAATTCTTCAATCTTCTTCTCAAATAATGAAAAACTTTTATCCTTGCATCTCGGGTCTCCTGGATAAGGAACCTGGTAAATATCAGGGTCAAGATTTGGTATCCACTCTTTAAGAGATGGTATCCCTCCAACCATCTGTGCTCCGAGAGTCCTTCCATGGAAAGCACCTTCAAAAGAGATTATTATTTTTTTATTCTTTGGTTTTCCCCATGTCCTTGAAAGTTTTATTGCACATTCAATTGTTTCAGAACCTGTCGTTAAAAGGAATACTTTTTTCAAAGGTTCAGGGGAAAGAGAAGCAATTTTTTCAACAAGTTCTGCACGTATTTCAGAAGGGAAGCAATAATTATGAAGGAGAGGTTTTTCCAGAACTTTTTTAATCTCTTCCAGAATAAATTTATTTGAATGGCCTGAGTTTGCAACAAGGACTCCAGAGGAAAAATCAAGCCACATATTACCGTATTTATCATAAACATTTATTCCTTCTGCTCTATCCCATAAGACAAGTGGTTGTCCGCTCATAGACCTTGGTTCAAATTTCCTCAATTTTTCAAGCACTGGTATTGTTTCAGGCACAGGGATTTCAGTAACAATTCTTCTGTATTTTGTCTCAACTTTTTTAACCTTCTTTGGAGTTAGTGGATAACTTTTACCCATTCTTACCCCCCTCCAAGATTTAAAGATTCAATAAAATTTACTATCTTTTCTGTAGATGCAAGTCTTCCTATCCCTGTTTTACCTGAAGCAAGTTTACCTTTCTCAGGGCCTATAAATAAATATCCGAGTTTTTTCAACTTTTTAACATTTTCCTGCACAATTTTATTTTTCCACATATTCTCATCCATTGCAGGAGCAAAAATAATTTTACATTTTGAAGAACATACAACGCAGGTCAGAAGGTCATCACATATTCCACAGGATATTTTCCCTATTATATTTGCTGTTGCAGGAACAATAAGTATTACAGAAGCAAATTCAGAAAGAGAGATGTGCATTACTTCTTCCCTTTTTGCAAACAGATCTGTATAGACAGGATTTTGTGATATAACCTCAAAAGTAAGGGGATTTATAAATTTTTTTGCTTCCTCTGTCATGACAACTTTAACTTCCCATTTCTTTTCCTTCAATCTCCTTATTATTTCAATAACTTTATAAGAAGCGATGGAACCACAAACCCCAACAATTATATTTTTCTTCATATTTTCTCTCCAAGCATCATCTTAACTCCAATCAGCACAGTCTTTATATCAAAAGGTTTTGTAATGTAATAATCCGCTCCTACAGAGTATCCTTCAAGTATATCCTTATCCTCTGATTTTCCAGTAAGCATTATAACAGGCATTTCCTTAAATTCAGGATGGTTTCTTATCTTTTTCAAAACTTCCATTCCATCCATGACAGGCATCATTATATCAAGAATTACAAGGTCAGGTTTTTCTTTCTGCAACATATACCACCCTTCATATCCATTTGATGCTTCAAATACTTCATAACCTTTTGCACTTAAAGCTTTTGCAACAAGACTCCTTATATCTCTTTCATCTTCAACAATAAGAATCTTTGCCATTTTCTCACCTCCCCTTAAATTTTAGGGTAGGAGGGAATTAGTGTCAAATTTATGGAAGGAGAGTGCCCCTGGCGCGACTCGAACGCGCGGCACGCGGTTTAGGAAACCGCTGCTCTATCCTTCTGAGCTACAGGGGCTCATTTTTCACTTTTATATTTTAATTTCTTTAAAATTGTTTGACAATCCTTTATAAATTTCTGTAAAATGGTATTCTTCTTCACAAAAATATATAATTTTCCATTTTCCTCCCTCTTTCCTCATTTCCAGTCTGAATCTTCCCATTTCTCCCACTCTTTCTCCATAAGGATTTATTGCCTCCCCTTTACCTATAAACCTTACAGTTGCCTTTTCATCCTCTATTTTAATATTTATATGTGAGAGAGAAATTTTTATTTTTGAATAATTTTGCAGAATATTTTTCACATGAAAAAATAAAGTTCCCCAGCTATTGCCAAAACTGTCGTGGTATTCCAGAGAAATCTGCTTCATAAATCTTATATGTTGTTTTTCCTCAAGCGATTTTTCAACAATCCTTAATGTCTTCAATATCCTGTCCTTTTCTGAAATTATCACAGATTTCCTTATGAAGAAAAATAAAGGTATTGCTAAAATAAAAATGAAAATAATTTTTTTCATTTCAATAAAACCTTTCCAATGATATTTTTCAAAGATACCTGAGTGAAAAGATGGAATTTTGCAGGCATAGCCCTGTTATCACCAACAACAAAAACACAGTTTTTCTTAACTTTTATCGGCCCAACATTCCATTTATCATTGTAAACCACATAAGGTTCATTTAACAATTTCCCATTTACATATACCTTTCCATCTTTAAATTCAATCCTTTCTCCCTCAAGGCCAACAACTCTTTTAATAAAATAAAGTGGTGGTTCTTCAGTTGTCCTGAAAAGAATTATTTCTCCTCTGAGTGGTTTTCTGAAGTGGTAGGGTAATTTATTCACAAGGACAATCTGGTTATCTTTCAATGTCGGTTCCATACTCGGACCAGATACTCTGAAAGGCTGAATTGCAAATTTTCTGATAAGGAAAAGAAAAAGGAAAATAAAAAATAATCTCAGTATTCTTTTGCACATAATTACAGCGGAGGGTGAGGGACTCGAACCCCCATGTCCCGAAAGGGACGGCGGATTTCAAGTCCGCTGCCTTACCAATTAGGCTAACCCTCCTGAATAATATTTTACCCTTTTTTTAATGAATTTCAATCTATTAAACCAGAAACTTTTCTCTTGTTTTAAACTGGTCTTTCTGTGATTCTTGATAAACTGGCTAAATTTTAAAAAATTGGTATTAATAGGTGGTTATGGTGGTATTTAAAAAATCTCTGAACTCTCATAAAGAGGGAAAAATTGATGGGAAAATAGGCCCCCTAAATTCCCAATTCCAAAGTAAAGTTTTTACATACTACCTCTTTTGTATCTTTAACTATCATAATTTTTTCTTGCTTTTTAAAGAGGAAAATACTTGTAAATTTCTTTTCTATGAAGGCATCTTACAAAAATTAATCTGTTTTTCTCTAAAATAAGGCCTATTCTATACTCTCCAATTCTAATAGAATAAAAATTTCTGCCAACCTTTAATTTCTTCAAATTTTTTATTTCATTCAAAGATGAGGAGCTTTCACATTCTAAAATTGTTTTCTTTAATTTTAAACAATATTTTTATCTTCTATCTTTTTTATATCACGGAGGAAACTCGAGGTAAATTCTATTTTCATATT
>QNCF01000111.1 GCA_003644395.1 Candidatus Omnitrophota bacterium | reverse complement strand
TTGCCCATAATATGATATTGAGCATATCGTTATGGCTGTGATTTCCAAGGACAGAAAAATGTAGATGCGCCTGAATCTGGTTTTTCCCTTTACCTCTTCCAAGAATAGCATGTCCAAAACCAGGAAATAGGTAAGACTTTGATTCTTCAAGTTTTCTGCAACCTGCTGTTGATGTTGACCAGGCATCATGGACCGGAATCCTGTATCCATCAGGATAGGAGAATATTGCTTTTACAACAGAACTCTTTTTACTCAAATATTCACAGAATTTCCTATTAATCCCTTTCAAATCAAGATTCTCATAATGTTTCCCATCTATTAAATCAACATAACCTTTTGGGTCAGAATATCCTTTAACTATATCTGTCAGAACATTTATGTATCCTCCACATGGAGAATGGTAACCTGGGCCAAGTGGTTCCATACCATCAAGACAATATCTCTTCCTTAAATCTTTATAGAAAAGTCTCACTCCAAGATGCATCATCTGAGGGTCACCGAGACAATAAGCGGTTCTGAGAATCTGATCAGGGACAGGTTCCATCTCTGTAACAGCCATATGGACAGCATCTTTAAAACATTTCTCTATTTTCAATCTTACATCATATCCTCTCTGCCTGCTCATCCTTTCAAATTCATCGCATTCATAGAGCATATCATACGCCTTTACAAGGTTAAAAGGTATAACATCTCCCTTCCATCTTCCCAATTTACTGCACTGGGCTCCAAGGTAAGGTGGTCTGGTATAAATTTCAATATGGAAAAGGTCATTCCCTGTATTTGCATGGACAGGGATATCGTACCATATCTCGCAGAACCTATCCATTATTACAATTGCTTTATGAGCATATTTTCTATCTTTTGTTATCAACCACAATTCAGCAAGAACCTGTGCTCCCTCACAAAGAGTCTCATTCAATATCTGGCGGGCAACAAGTGTGTAAAAAAATGCATCTCCATTTGGTTTTCTGTAATATGGGATTTTCAATTTCTTTCCTGTTGGAGTTACAACTTCAAGTACTGCATTATTTTTGTACTTCTCATTTGGAAACCACATCTTGCATCTCACACACTGGATTTTAAATGGTTCTTTTATGGACCATCCACTCAGAACCCATATATCACTGTACTGGATAAGATGGCTTCCACAATTTGGACAGCGACAGTAATAGAGTGGAGGTATCGGCTGGAGAAGTTCACGTATCTTTTCATCACTTAATGCCAGAATATCTTTCACAGTTGTGTTATGATAGAAAAGTTTTGCATTTAGAAGTCTTTCTACTCTTGACTTGTCAATTCTAACACTCTGGAATGTCCTTTTCCATACTTTGCTTTCACTCTTCAAAGCAAAACTTATAAATAATAACGGAATCAATAAAATTTTAAGTTTCTTCATCTTTTACCCTCCTTTTCTCCATGAAATTTCCCATTTTTTAAGTACAGGAGAAATACCATGTTTAGAAGATATAAGGGTTGCCTTCAATTTAATTTTTTTCTCCTCCAGAGTGCTTATATCCTGCCCGTTTTTAACATTATCAAGAAGAGTTTCTCCTCCCTCACCGAGAATGGAAATTTTAACTTCTGTACCTGAAGGAGTATCTACATCACAAATAAACTTGTTCCATCTATCATTCTTCCCTATCTCTATCAATTTTGAAATGACTATCCCTTCCATAGGAACTGGTGGCAGTAATTCCAATACAGGTGGATATAATGATTCTCTTGAATAGAAATGGTCTGCTCTGTAATTATTTGAAGATGGTGCTATCATTAACCTCACCTTTTTACCCGGAATGAGATTCAGTTTTAAAGGAATTATAACATCTTTACCCTTAAGATCACCTTCAGCCTTGTATTTTCCAACAGGTTCTTTAAAGTATTCGTATTTCCATTTAATATTGTCTTCTGAAAAATCTTCTTTAAGAACATAAACATTATAAACCATTGAAGAGCCTGCTGATTCTGTTTTTATTGTCTTCAAAATAAGTTTTGCCTGTTTATATGAAGGAGAAAGAGAGGATGGTAGTTTAAATTCTAACAGAGTTCTGAGTCTGTTAAAATAACCTACAGATATTTCCCGAGAAGAGCCACTGCGATACGAAGTGAAAGGAGAAGTTATTGCATCTTTTGTTGGGATAAGTCTGATAGATGGGACATTTACAAGTTTTACTCCATTTTCAATAATCACATTCTCAACTTTTGAAACCATCCAATCTGTCTCGAATTCATCCCAGAATTTGTTATTTGCAACCCTGAATGAATGTTTAATCTTTTTTGTATTCCCTTCTTTATCTTTAAGTAAATAGTTGAATGTATATCTTTTTCCACTTTCCACTTCAACAGAAAGAGAATGTTTTTTCCCATCTTTACTCTCAAACTTTATTTTCCTCATCCCTTTTATGAGATAACAATCTGCCTCCTCATCTGTTAATAATGATATCTCTATTTTCTTTACCCCTCCAGGGCACAATTCTTTCGGAGCCATAGATTTAACTGAAGGGGGTGTGATATCACGGAGTTTTATAACAAATTTACCCTTACCCTCTGGAATAATCAACTCAACAAATTTACCATTTTTCTTCCATTTTAAAGATAATTTCTCCTTGCTTTCTCCTTCTATCATCCTTGTCCATTCATCCACATCAGGAACATAATAGGCATTTTTTACTGGAGAATCAATAGCAAACTTTATTTTTGTGTGTTCTTTACTTTCAAAATGTCCTTTATATTCCAGTGGTAAGAATTCAACAGTCAGATGTTTAACTGGAGATTCAGATTCAATAATTTTTTCTCCTTTAACTTTAAAATTACTTCCTCCAACAAGAAGTAAAGAAGATAGTTTGCCATTTTTAATTCTTATATACCCAAGCTTTGCATCTGTTGAGAATTTAACAATCTTCTTTTCACCTTCAGGACCTGCAAAGATATATTCAGAGATATTTCCGCTTTCCACCTTAACTGCGTTTCCACCTTTTATATTTAAAGATTTAAATTTTTTCTCAGGCTCATTCAAAAATCTTGAAGAAATCACTGTTATACGGTGCATCTGGGGTGCTTTTATCTTAAATCTTATAAGTGGATGGTCAATCCCTTCAACACGACCAACATTTGACCAGTATTTTTCACAGGATATAACAGATTCAGGTACTGAATAGATTGTCAGTTCAACATCCTGGTTTCTCACATTCTTTGTAAACCATTTAACTTTATTCCCTCTTTTTACAACCTCAATTTCCTTCCTGAAAGGATTCTCTTCCCATGCAAATTTCTTCCCTTCAATTTCAAGTTTTCCTTTAACAACATTCCTTCCTTTATCAACCCTCCAGCTTCCAAGATGGAAAAGTGTATTTATTCTTCGCTCAACAGGATTTGAAATTGGTGATATATTATCCACGATTACAAAGTATTCTTTATATGGATAGATGAGTGTCCTTTCCCATATTACAGGGTTTTTCATCTTTTTTGCAAAATTTTCAAACGGCTCATAGAAGAACCACCAGAAATGACCCTCACCTGGTTTTCTGAAATGGAAATCCTCATATTTCTCCATCCATTCCCATTTCATACCGCATACTGCAAATTTAATTGGTTCACTCACAGAAGATGTAAGTATATGTGCTGGATTATAGAAAGTAAGTTTAATCTCAGGTTTCCACTCTGCTGTTCTTGGATGTCCTGCTGAAGAAGGTATCTGTCCTTTAACTGCACCTCCAATATTTCCCTCTCCATCATCAAGCATAACAACATTATGTCCCTTTGCAGTTATCGGTCCATAACCTCCTCCCTGACCATGGGAACCACCTCTGACCTCTCCACAATCAATTATTGAAGCATCTCCATGTAGCCAGCATTCAAATGAAAGATTATCATGGTGACACATTGGTCTGTAACTGAAAAATGGATAGTGTTCAACTCTCATAAAGATATAATCTGAAATCTCCTTCTTCTGCCAGGATTCCCTGAATACAATACTTTCAGCATCTTCAGAGATAAAATCTGTCCATGGTGGTGGTTTTGGATTCCAATCTTTAATCTCTTTCCTTAACCAGAGAAGTCCTCTACAATCAGGAAGATTCTCTATAAACCACATTACCCAGTACCTTTCAGGTGGTATCATACTTCTCAGCATTGGTGCTACACCTGCCATCCAGTTAGAATAGGAAAGGCGATGCATAGCTGTATATTCTGGAGCAGTTCCATAAGGTGTTATTTCCCAGCACATATTAAGCATTATTCTCCTTAAAAACGGGAATTCCTTTATAAGATTCACTCCTGTAGCATTTTCACACTGGTTGACCCAGCTGAAAAGGTTATTGTAAAAATATCCTTTATAACCACCTGTGGAATAAAGTCCACCGGGATTAAACATACCATCCAATGGTCTGTGGAATTTTGGATGTTCTTTGAAAAGGTATTCTGTGGCAGCTCTCAACCAATCTTTGGGCCCTGAGCTGTAAGGAGACTTATATTCAGCAAGGACAACTCCCACTCTACCAAGAGCAAGGAAGTAATATTTTGCCTCATAAATATCTTTAAGTCCCTCCTGATATATATCATCAGCCTTTTTCGCTATTTTATCAACGACTTTTTTGAAAATATCTTTTTTTGTATTCTTAAAGTAATCATATATAAGGTCAAGAGCTTCTGCATAACCTGAAAGTCCCCATGAAGTCCTTCTATCCATATGCTTCCAAAATCCACCTTTCCCAATTGTCTGGAAACCCTCTATTACTTTATCTGCAAATTCCTTCCTCCCTGTTTTACGGTAAAGGAGGGCAAGTTCTTTCAGAAATCCTCCCTTTGAATAAATCTCTTTCTTTGCCCATTCTGGAGAGAGTAAATTTCTTCCGAGCAATCCCTTCTTTTTATTCCACAATTTTTCTGCCTCATCTTCAGGGAGTTTTGCAACTTCCTCGGGTTTAAAGAGTCTTGGATGTGGCTTTCTTTTACAGAGTTGAAGCAATTTATCAGCGCTTATTTCCCCTTTACTCAATACAGGGAAGAGAAAAAGCAATGCAAATATTATAAATAAATTCCTTCTCATTTTATCCCCCTTATTCTATAAATAATTTCCCTTTTCCAGAAGGAACAGCCAGATTTATAAATCCTTCTTTAAATTCAAATTTTATCTCTACAGGCTCAAAAATATCAGAATCAGACTCAGGAACCCATACAGGTTTATCCCTTCTCCATACAATCTTTTTAGGCGAGAAAGGAGAATAGATTGATAT
>QNCF01000110.1 GCA_003644395.1 Candidatus Omnitrophota bacterium | reverse complement strand
CCAAACCGGTTTGGATTTACCCTGTACATTTTTTTGACACTTCTTTTTGTTCAATGTATGATAATTCTATTAAAAGAGAATCTTCGGGGAAAAAATTAAGTGAGGAGGTTTTTATGGCAATTATTGAGACAAGGGAATTGACAAAAATTTATACTCCTGGAAGAGGAAAAAAAGTTATTGGATTAAATAAAGTAAATCTTGAAATTGAGGAAGGAGAAATATTTGGAATTCTTGGGCCCAATGGTTCAGGTAAAACAACCTGTCTTAAACTTCTTCTCGGTATTTTGTTTCCAACTGATGGTGAAATAAGCATAATGGGGGAAAGCCAGTTTGATGTGAAAGTTAAAAAATATATTGGATTTTTACCTGAAAACCCCTATTACTATGATTATCTTACAGGTCCTGAACTTCTTTATTTTTATGGGAAACTTTTTGATATGGATAAACAGGCGATAAAAGAAAGAACTGAATATCTCCTTAATCTTGTTAAATTATCTGATGCTAAAAAGTTAACTTTAAAACATTATTCAAAAGGTATGCTTGAAAGAATTGGACTTGCATCTGCCCTTCTTAATGACCCAAAAATTCTTATACTTGATGAACCAACAACAGGTCTTGACCCTATTGGATGTCTTGAAACAAGGGACCTTATACTTGAATTGAATAAACAGGGGAAAACAATCTTACTTTCAAGTCATTTTCTTTCAGAAGTTGAAAGAGTTTGCAATAGAATAGCAATTTTTCACAGAGGAAATCTTTTAGCAACAGGAACTCTTGATGGTTTGATTTCCCGGTATAACGCAGAAACCCTTGAAGAACTCTTTGTAAAAACAATTGAAGATTTTGATAGCAGGTATAAAAGGGAGATATAATGAAAAAAGCATGGATAGTTGCGGTAAACACATTTAAGGAATCATTGAGGAAAAGAACTCTGTATATCCTTTTAGTTTTTGCTTTCATTGTAATAGGTGCTTCAAAGTTCTTTTCTTTTCTTACTGCTGAAGAAGAACTTAAGATGATTAAAGATGTGAGTTTTTCAACCATTGAATTTTTTGGTGCTTTAATAGCAATATTCGGTGCCATTGGTGCTCTTTCTGGAGAGATAGAGAAAAGGACAATTTACACACTTCTTACAAAGCCAGTCACAAGAGGAAATTTATTTATCGGGAAATTTCTTGGTATGTGTTTGATACTGCTTCTTAATTTTGTCCTTATAAGTTTATTCTTTATTGGACTTCTCATATTTAAAAAAAGCCCTCCTGACATTGAAACATTCAAAACACTACTTCTTATATATGTTGAACTTGTTTTGATAAGCACAATAACATTAACTGTTACTACATTTGCCACTGATGCTTTCAATATAATACTTTCTTTTTTTCTTTATATAGTTGGCCATTTAATTTCGTATGGTAAACAACTAACTGAAAGAGTTGAAAATACTATTTTGAAAGGAATTGGGCAGATAATTTACACAGTTGTTCCAAATTATGAAAATTTTGCAATAAGGGATAAAGTTGTGATTGGAGTTTCTGTTTCATGGAATTATGTATTTAAGACATTGATATATGGTGTTTTGTATATAGCGATTGTTATACTTATAGGTCTTTATTTCTTCCAGAAGAGGGAGGTATGAGAAAGAATAAAATTAATAGTAAAAACTGGGTTTTTCTCTTTATTGCTTTGTTACTTTATATTCCTCTTGGATTTCTTCAGGTAAGTATTGATTATAGCAAAAAGGTTGAAGAGCTTGAAAGCGGGCTCCTCCTTATGCCTGGACAGGTTGCAGGAAGTTTAGTCCTTTCCGGTTTTAAAGGATTGGCAGCAGATCTTTTATGGTTAAATATAGAAAATTACTGGCATTCAGGACAACATTATAAAATGCTACCCCTTTTAGAAGCAATTGCATGGCTACAGCCACATTATATAAATGTCTGGGCTGTTGGTGGATGGCATATGTCCTATAATATTTTTGCTGAAGTGAGGGACGCAAAGCAAAACTTGATAAAGGAGTATAATGAAAAAGTTAAAAAATTGTCAGAGAAGGAGAAGAAAAACTTACAGAAAGTTCTTGCAATTGGAGGTAGAACTATTTATCTTATTAAAAATCTTGGGCTTAAAAAAGGTATGCAAGAGGATAAAATTCCTGATTTAATTTCAGAGATGAATAATTACGAGCACTTTCTTAATAATTACAGGTATGAAAAGAATAGTAAAAATGCTTTTTTTGTTGAGTCAGATAAACAGTTTGTTGCCTGTGTAAAAGAAATGCTTTTCTGGTACACTCAGGGAATTGAATTTGATAAGAAAGGAGTTGTATATAATTCTGATAGGTATGACCTTTACTTTGAAACTGGATGGATTTATTATCATAAAGGTATGGATTATAAAAATTCTGTTAGATATTTGAAAAAAGCAATTAAATTTCCCCATCCTGACTATGTTGATGATTGTTTGGCACACGCCTATGAGAAAAATGGGCAAATTGATATGGCAATGAAACAGTGGGAAAAATTGTTAAATACAGATTTTAAAAACATTGCAGAAAGAGCAATAAAGGAATTAAAAACAAAAGGTAAATTTTCTCCATAAATGAAAGGTAAAATTTTTGTTATCTCTGCGCCTTCAGGGACTGGTAAAACGACTATCCAGAAATTACTCCTTGAAGCAATCCCATCTCTTAAAAGTATCACAACCTGCACAACAAGAAAACCAAGAATTGGTGAAAAAAACGGCATTGATTATAAATTTTTAACTGAAAAAGATTTTAAAGAAAAGATTAAAAATGGAGAATTTCTTGAATATGCTAATGTTTACGGAAACTTTTATGGAACACCAAAAAAAGAAGTTATGGAGAAATTAAAAAAAGGAGAAAATGTTCTTCTTGTTATTGATACTCAGGGAGGAATGAGTGTAAAAAAAATATTCCCTGATGCAATTTTAATAGGGATTTTACCCCCTTCGGCAAAAGAACAGGAGAAACGACTGAAAAAAAGGGGAGATGTAAGTAAAGAAGAAATAAAAAGAAGATTGGAAGCAGCAAAAGAAGAAAGAAAAACTTTGTTGAAGTACTATAATTACAGGGTGATAAATAAAGAAATTAAAGAAACAGTGGAAAAAATAAAAAAATTTATTGAAAAATTACTTGAAAAAGGTGTTAAAAAATGAGTAAAGTAAAAATTAATGTTATTGGAGCGGGAAGTATGGCAAATTTGGTTCATTATCCATCTCTTTCAAAAATTGAAAATGTGGAAATTGTTGGAATATGCGACATGAATGAAGAAAAATTGAAAGAAACATCTAAAAAATATAAGATTTCAAATACTTTCACTGATTATAAAAAAATGATTGAGGAAACTGCCCCTGATGCAGTTTATATAATTATGCCTCCGTAACAGCTTTTTGATATAGTAATACACTGTTTGAACGAAAAATTAAATATTTTTATAGAAAAGCCGCCAGGAGTAACATCTGAACAGACAAGACAAATGGCAAATCTTGCAGAGAAAAAAGGGGTGCTGACAATGGTTGGTTTTCAGAGAAGATTTGCTCCTCTTATAGTTGAAAGCAAAAGAAGGATAGAAGAGAGAGGAGAAGTAATAATGACTCAAACAAACTTCTTCAAATATTACTTAAATCAGCCGCCATATTACAATGGTGCAATTGATATATTAACCTGTGATGCTATACATTCTGTTGACCTTTTGAGAGAAATAGGGGGAGAAGTAAAAAAGGTTAAAAGTATTGTTAGAAATTTATTTGCTGATTATGATAACTTTTTCTGTGCATTAATTGAATTTTCTTCAGGAGCAACAGGAATATTATCAGCAAACTGGACAAGTGGAAAAAGAATATTTTCCGTAGAGATACACGGGAAAGGAATAGTTGCTTTCATTAACCCTGAAAAAGAAGCAGTTATTTATAAAGATGGGAAAGAAGAGGGAGAAATTATAAATGTTGAGGAATTTACAGGAAAAAAGGAACTGTTTGAGATTGCTGGATTTCTTGATGAAAACAGACATTTCATTGAATGTATTGAGAAAAAGAAACTTCCAAAAACAAACTTTTCAGATGCAGTAAAAACAATGGAACTTGTTGATATGATTTATAAGTCAGTTATTTAACGAGATGTTGCTTCAAGCAATTTTTCTTCAAGTATTTTTTCAGGCATTGCTCCAACAATCTGGTCAACCATTTTACCGTCTTTAAAAATTATAATTGTTGGAATTGACATAATACCAAATCTCATTGCTATATCTCTTTCTTCATCAACATTTACTTTACCAAAAGCAATTTTTCCTTCGTATTTTTTGGCAAGATTTTCCATTATTGGAGCAACCATAAGACAGGGCATACACCAGACAGCCCAGAAATCAACTACTGCGACTTCATTCTCTTGAAGAAACTTATCAAAACTTTCACTATTCAGATTAACAACTTCTTTTGACATTTTATCTCCTATCTTTTATATCAATATTTTTTATTTTACCTGATACTATCTTACTCTGAAATAACAGAATTTTTTACAGATATTTTAACATCTGTAGAGTTAGAAATTAGACAGTATTTTTCTGCAAGGGCAAGAAATGTTTTAATTTTATCAATATCTTCATCTTTATCTACTTTTGCTGTTACTTCAACTTCAACATCAGTAAAAACATATCCTTTTTTTTCAACTTTTTCAACTTTCCCGATTGCTTTGTTTTCATAACTTATAAGTTTCACATTATTTTTCAGAACAAAATATAAAAAAGAAGTCATAAGACAGGATGCAATAGAAGATACAAAAAGTTCTTCTGGACTCCAGTATCCAGAGGGACCTGCAAAATCAGGCGGAGTTGAAATTTCTATTTTCTTCCCGTCATCTCCTTCAACTATACCCTTTTTCCCTTCCGTCCATTCAACTTTAACCTTATATATATGTTCATCCATTCTTGCTCCTTATACAATTTTTGCCACAATTTCAAGAAGTTTCTTAATTTCCTCTGGATTTTTTAATCTATAGCATTTAAAATGTCCATCCCTTTCACATTCCACTATCCCGTTCAACCTCAAAATTGTTAAATGCTGGGAAATATTTGGCTGGGTAAAATCAGAAATTTTTTTAATATCTGTAACACATTTTTCCCCTTTTAAAAGTTGTTTTATTATTTCAATTCTCACAGGATTTGCTATTGCTCTCAGGAAATCAACAATTTTATCGGCTTTTTCTTTATTCAGTTCAATCACCTCCATATAAAAAGGT
>QNCF01000109.1 GCA_003644395.1 Candidatus Omnitrophota bacterium | reverse complement strand
TAGCCTTAAAAACCATCCCAAGAGGAAAAAATCCCTAAGGGGCGACTATTTGATCTTTGGCCCCGGTGGAGGAGAGCTTTCTGATTTAAGGAATGCAGCTTTTAAAATTTGTGCAATGTGGAGGAAAAGGATAAAGCTAGAGGTAATAAGAGGTAGAATGGAATTAAAGAGGGGCAAAGAAAGAAAACTGCTCACAGCAGGAAGTCCAAGCGAGCTTTCTCGTGGTGATGAAATTAGTTTTAGGGACGATGGAGTAGAGTTTAGGTTGAGAAAAATATAAAAAAGAGGAGGTAAAAAGAGATGGCACGCCCAACTATAAGAAGGTCAGTAATTGTTGGTCTTGGAGGAACAGGTGCCTTAACTGTGCTCAATATTAAAAAGGCACTTTATCAATTTTATGGCACAACCCCGCTTTCGGTGAGATTTCTTGTCTTAGACACTGATCCACGCCTTCCTGAAGATGCTAGGGTATTTCTAAGGGAAGGGAGATGGGAATTTATAGAGATAGGAAAAAAGGAATTTCTATATTTGCCTGTGAGGGATCCCCTTGAGGCAATAAGGTCATCTGAGCCTATAAAGAGGTGGTGGTCTGAGGACCTTCCTACAAGGGCGTGCACCGCTGGGGCCGGGGCATACCGTGCCCTTGGAAGATTAGCCCTTCATTGCCATGCCAGGGAAGTAAAGGAAGCTTTTGAGAAAACTGTTTCAGATGTTAAAGATATAAAGCTGGCTGAGCAAATGCGGAATAAACAGAATCTTTCCCTAGTGGAAAGAGCGGGGGTAGATGTATATATCATTGGCTCTTTAGCAGGGGGAACAGGCAGTGGAGCTTTTTTAGATATTGGCTTTTTGTTTAAAAGGATACTGCCAGGAGCAGAGCACAAAATTTCAGGTTTCTTCTTCCTCCCTTCTGTATTTAAGGGATTGCCAGCTACCCACCGCATCACTTCAAATACTTATGCCGCATTAAAAGAGCTAGATTATTACATGGACTTTAATTATATGAGAAGTCAGCCTCCTTTTATGTTTGGCGCTGAAACCTTCAATGTTGATCGCCCTCCTTATGATGTAATTGTTCTCGTTGACAGCCGTAATGAAAATGGTGCTCCCATAAAGGGAAGCGGTAGCTTTGAAGGGATAAAGAATTTGTGTGAATTGGTAGGACAAGGTATCTCTTTAAATATTGGTAATGTTGGAAGCCAGGCAGAGTCTGCCTTAGATAATGTTTATGGATATGTGGCCGCCCAAAGGGCAGAGGAGTGGGGAGGTAAAACCCCTCATTATTCAAGTTTTGGCACATCAGTGATTGTATATCCAATAGAAAAGCTCTTTAATAAAATTTACAGTTGCTATTGCTATCTACTTGTAAGACAAATTATTAATGCAGTAAGGGGAAAAGTTTATTTAAACGAAGAAGAAATTGAAAAAGATATTACGCATTTCTTTACAGATAATCGTCTTTTAGAGGAAACCAATAACATTTTAGATGACCTTTTTGACCCTTCTAAAATAGCCCTTATGGCATTGCCTGATGGGATAGATTCAGCTTCAGCGCTTAAAGATTATGCTGACAATCAGTGGAAAGACTTAGAATCTATAATAAAAAATGAACTTGATAAGAATTTGACTCAAAAAATGGCTCAAACTCAAAAAACCATCGAAGACGCCCTAAGGGAAAGAGAGATTTCTAAAGGGCCTGTTTATTCTCTCAGATTTGGAGAAAAGATTCACTCCAGAATGGAAGGTTATAGGGAAAAAAGACTTGAGGAGATTCGTGAAAGGGAAGAAGAGCTTAAAAATATAAAAGAAGATGCCGATGCATTTTTTAGAAACAATATACAAAGAATGTCCTGGAAATACAGATTGCGTAAGAAAAAACTCTATGAGGAGTATTTGCAAAAAATTAGCTATATCACGGAAGTTTTCATGGAAATAGAACGTAGGAGAAAGGCAATTCAAGTTTGTGATGAGTTAATAAAAACAGTAAAAAAATATATTGAGGGGCTTAGCTTAGAAAATATAGAAAAAACCCTTTCTATAGTAAGAAGGAAGGTTGAAACGGAATATTTTGGAACTACACTAGAAAGAATAGTTTTTGGAGAACATGCAATTATTGTTTTTCCAAAAACAATATTTACTTCTCAAGGCGAAAGGGAGAAACATGAGAAAATCTTTATGTGTTCTGAAGAGGACTTCAAAAATATAGATATCCCAGTTGATTTCAAAGACTTTTTAAAACACACAGGTATTATTTTTGAAGACTTGGGCAAGATGGACCCAAGAGACTTAAAAGAAAAATTAGTTTCTTATGCCCAGGAAAGGGTAAAAGCTATTAAAGACACAACTGTTGAAGATGTGCTTCTAAAAGACATTGAGCGTGATGAGGAAAAAAGAGAAAAACTTGATTTTTGGTTAAAAGAGGCTTCAAACAGGGCCACTCCCTTCTGGTATCATAAGGCAGTTGGTGATATGGCAGCAAGGATGGAGGAAATATTTATAATAGGCGTTGGGGATACAGAAAGGACAGCTTTTACCAAAATGGAGTATCCTGAAGCAAGATATGAACCCACCTTTACTTCTACACAAGATCCTTACAAAATCTTTTACTTCAAATTTAAAACACCACTTCCTGCTTACAAGTTAGAAAATGCTAAAGATTATCGTAGAGATTACCTTCAGATGCCAATTTCTCATACACCACATATAGAAAAGGAAATTGAGCTAAAAATTCCCGATATTTTTCCCATTACCTTAAAAGATAAGCTCTGGTTAAGAGTTTATGCAATTTCGCTAGCCCTTTCTGTCCTGAAAAAGGATGAATTTTCAAATACACACTATATAGATGATAAGCGTTTTTTAGAACCTGGAGAGGAAAGAATTGAGCTTGCTGATAGCTATTGGGGCGCATATGAGGAGTTTAAAGAAGATAGAAGAAAAGATCTAAGAGAGAAAATACGCCAGGCTACGGAAGAAGAAATTAAGAAAAATCCTGAAAAGGTTATGGAAAGCCTAAAAGAATATTTTGGAAAGATAAAAGATAGATTTACAAAAAGAGATGAAAATATGCCTATTGGAGACGAAATTTTAATTTGGGAACAGATTAGATTTTTGGATGAATTCTTTGATAAAGGTGAAGCAATACAAAATTTCTTTAAGATTGAATGAAAGAAGCAGCTGTTTACATTGGTATTGGAAAACAGATTAAGGGAGTTAATGAATTATTTAATTATGCTATTACTTTGAACAATGAACATAGTGATTTTATCATTTCTGGCAATAGAGTAGAGGAATTTAAAAAAGATTTCATTTCAAAAAAAGAAAATTTTTTAGAAATAATTGGCCAATATTATCAAAGATTCAAACAGGAAAATGTTACAAATATAAGGTATTTTCTGTTTTCTTCCTTAGCTGAGGATATAGGCACTTCTATTCCCCTAGAAGTTACAAGGGCAATTCGTGACTTTCATAAGGAAGTCACTATTATGACCTGTGAAATTGAAGCTTTCTTTCTATTACCTTCTCTTGATGCAATAAAAAGCCAAAAGGCACAATGCTATAGCTTTTTAATGGAGCTCAATAATGACTATTCACTTTTTGATTTTATATGGCTCATAGATGCAAATCGCTTGCCCCAATTAGCCTTAAAAGATACTATCAGTTCTTATCTTTCCACTAATGCATATCGTTCTTTTAATAGTTTGTCCAAAACTGCTATCTTAAATGAAAAATTCCTTGATATGCCAATTTCCTACAGCACTTTAGGTATCTTTAAGCTTTTGTTTCCTGCAGAAAAATGGCAAAAATTCCTTTCTTTAAAATTAGGGAAAGACATACTCTCCTTAAGTCGTCTTTCTCCTTTTGAACCAACAAAAAAGATGGTAGAGATGGCTGTCTCTAGCTACCGTTATTTTTTTGAACGCACTAGGCTTCCAAAAATGGTAAACATTATCAAATCTTGCACTGCACTTTCAGGTAAAGAGGAACCTTTAGCTGGACTCATGGAGGAAGAGGAAGAAATAGAAAAGATTATTGAGAGATTCTTTGCCAAGCTAGACCTACTTACCATACAAGAAGAAGAAAAATTATGGGAGGAAGGAGGCCTTAAAGAGGAATGTGAAAATTTTACAGAAGAAGTAAGAGAAGAAGCAGAAAGGATTATGGATGAAGAATCCCATGGCCCCTTTTCCTCTTTAGGATTTATTACTTTATTGCTTGACACACAAGGGCCTTATACTACACTCCTAAGAGAACTTGAAGAAAAAGGCGAAAAGCTGTCTTTCTCTATAAATCTTTCTGGCTATCTTTTTGGCTGGAGCGGAGAAAAGCCTTCAGTCATTCTTAAAATAATTTTTAATGAAATAGGAGAAGAATTAAGGCAAATATATAGCACATATTTTCTTCCCTTTCCTGAACTGGTTACATGGCATGCCCTTTTAAGGGAGCTTAATCGCATTATAAACCTTCCTAATTTTAATATTCTTTTAGGAAAAGATACTGGCAGAGTTTTAAAATTAAAGGAATCGGCTGAAATAGTAATAAATGGCTATGAGAAGCGCTATACTTCTCCTCTTACTTCAAGGAAAGTAATAGATATCTTAAATGTTATTGAAGAGCCGGGAAAGAAAAGGCTTAAAGAATTGCTTGAAGAGGTAAGGTCTATTGAGAAAAAATTTGTTGAAATAAATGGAAAAATAAAATCTCTTGGCTGGCGAAAATATTTACCCAATAAATGGGGACTCTTTTTAGATAGAAAAGATATAAGAAAGGCAAGGGAAGAGGTAAGAAGCAGGTTAAGAAAGCAGGGAGAATCTGTGATTGAAAAAAGGCAAAGGCTTCTTCCTTGCTATGCCTCTATTTTTGTCTATGAAAGGTTAAAAGAAAAACTTTTATTCTTAGAAAATAAGGTAAGAGGATTTACTGATGCCTTAATAGCTGAGTTGCAACGTTTAAAAAGGGAAATGGAAGAAATCACTTTTGAAAAAGACCCTATTACCTGGCAAATTGCTGAAAAAGAAGAAAAAGATATTTCTTCACTTTACTACAAAGAATTTTCTTCGCAGGATATTCCCAAAATTTTTGAGGATGAGTTTTTTAAATTTATTAAACTTCCTCCAAGGATATCGCAATTCTACCATGATAAAGAAAGAGAACAATTTTTTATAAATCTTCATACCTTCTGCTTATATAAATTTAATTGGCTCCCTGACCTAAATGCAGAAAAGGTCATGTTTCATCTCAAAAAGGTAGAAGAT
>QNCF01000108.1 GCA_003644395.1 Candidatus Omnitrophota bacterium | reverse complement strand
GAGGAGAAATACGAAATTATAGTAAAGAAAGGGCCAAATACCTCAAAAAATCGTAACAGTGGAATTAAAGAAGCAAAAGGAGAAATTATAGCTTTTGTTGATGATGATGCTGTGGTTGAAAAGGACTGGTTAAAAAAAGCAGATGAATTTTTTGAAAAATATCCAGAAATAGATGTTGTGGGAGGCCCACAGTTAACCCCTCCAGATGATACCCCTTTCGGATATGCTTCTGGTGTTGCCCTGGCTTCAATTATAGGTGGTGCATGTATAAGGAACAGATATAAAAAGGGCAATCTGAATTTAAATTCAGACGAAAGAGAATTGACAACCGCAAATGTTTTCTGTAAAAGGGAAGTTTTCAACAAAGTCCTTTTCAATCCAGATTTCTGGCCTGGAGAGGACCCTCTTTTTTTCAATGAACTTATAAAAATGGGATTTAAAATTGCGTATTATCCGGAACTATACATTTACCATAGAAGGAGAAAAAATCCTGGCCAGCTTTTTAAGCAAATTTTCAGGTATGGATATGTAAGACCCAGGATAGGAAGTATTAAAAAAACAAAGAGAACTTCGTTTTTATTCATCATTCCATCTGTATTTTTCATATATCTTCTTCTTTTACCTTTATTATCAAAAAACAATATTTTTTTCCTCTTCCCATTATTCTTTTACCTTTCCATCATCTTCACCACTTCATTTATACTTTTGTTGAAAGAAAAAAACAGAAAAAAGGAATTGATATTGCTTCCATTTGTTTTTTTAATTATCCATATAAGTTATGGTCTGGGATTTATATGCGGTGTTATTAATAGCATAAAAAGGAATAATCTGTTGAGAAAAATTGAATTGCATCTCAAGTTACTGTTATTTCCATCTGTAAGGGAAAGAGAAAAAAATATTCTCAGGAAAATTGCTGTGGGTAAGGGTTTGGATATAGGGTGTGGAAGTGAAAAGGTTTCTCCAAACTGTATAGGTATAGACATAACTCCAAAAGGGGAGAAAGGAAAATTTGGTTCACAGAAAAACAGAATCTCTGTGGCAGATTATACACTTTCAGGAGATAATCTTTATATTTTTAAAGATAACAGTTTTGACTTCATTGTTGCAAAACATAATTTGGAGCATTATTTAAACCCAGAAAAAACTCTTCTGGAATGGAAAAGGGTTTTGAAAAAAGGTGGTAAGATTGGTGTTGTTGTTCCTGACGACAGATATGTGGATTCCATAAAACTGGATCCTACTCATAAAGTGAGCTTTACTTTGGAGAAACTGGAGGAATTATTTAAAAATACAGGTTTTAAAATTCTTGAATCTGGTATAGCTATAAAACACTGGAGTATATATTTGATTGCAGAGAAACCTTAATAAAATGGAAAAGCCACTAATCAGTTTTGTTACCCCTATGAAAGAGAAGGATTACAGAGTTGTTGGACTTCTGAAAAGCATAAGGAGTCAGAATTATCCACAGGATAGGATAGAGATTTTAATCATTGATGGTGGAAGCAAGCCAGAAGTTCTTGAAGTCTGTAAAAAATATGGAGCAAAGATATATTTCAACGAAAAAGGTCTGGCGGAGGGTAGGGGAATGGGAAAAGACCAGGGGATATGGAAAGCAAAAGGTAAGTATATTGTCATCGCTGAAAGTGATATAGAATTAATCGGGAATGAATGGATAAACAATATGATAACTCCTCTTGAAGAAAATCCAAATTTATTTGGCTCTGTTCCAAGACTTTATGTGAAGAAAAACGACAATATAGTAAACAGATATCTGAGTTATGTGGGGGTAGACCCTTTTGCAATATACAGAGCACTTGATGCTCAACTATCACTTGGACTGGTTAAAACCGAAGATATGGGCAGTTATTACAAAGTTTCTCTTGACCCGGATAATCCTTATTGTATGGGAAGCAACGGTTTTTGTTTCAGAAAATCACTTATAAAAATTGTTGGAGATTACAATCAGGATGTTGAATTTATAGCCAGATTAGCAAAACATAACTTTCTGGAGTTTGCCATACCGAAGGAGGCAAAAATTTTCCACAAAAATGTTAAAGGTTTCATTGAATTTTTGAGAAAAAGGATTAAATGGACAAAGGATTATTCAAAAATATATATACATGAAAAGAAAAATTTTAAATGGATTACAAGAAGGGACAAATTCTTCATATATGTGGCAAAGAATCTTTTAGTATTTCCCAATATTCCGGTGGCTGTTGAAAAGATGTTATATTACAGAGATATATGCTGGATACTCCATCCTTTCTTGCTTTTTATTTCAACATTTATCAATGTATTCTTTACTCTTCAGTCAAAAGAGATGATAAGAGAAGTTTTTGGAAGAAAATGAGGGATAAATATATAGCGGGAATTTTAATAATTTTATCAATGGCTGTATTTATCACAGGATTAAACTGGGGACTCCCCTCAGAAAAATTAAATGGATTATATTTTTCAAAAGAAGAACATTTAACAAAACATATATCTGAGCTTAAAGAGACAGAGTTACCGCGTTTTTTTTATAATCCAATCAGAACTTATCATCCAGATGAATATTTCATTCTGAAGTGCCTTTACATGATAAAAATTCCTGATATCTTCAATTTTTCTCAGTTTTCAATAGGTGGTGCATTTCTTTTTTTATACGGAGCCATCCTTTTTATTTTATACAAACTCAATTTCATCTCCATAACAAAAGATATTGCTTTCTATTTCTTACATCCTGAAAAGATTGCAAGAATGTATATTGTCGGAAGATTTATCTGTGTTTTATATGGAACTGGAATTGTGATTTTGACATATTTTTTAACAAAAAAAATATTTAAAAGCAAAATAGCTGGATTTTTCTCATCGTTCCTGCTTATATTTTCGCCTCTTTTCCTTTTAAATGCTCATTACATGTATGTTGATATACCTGGTGTTTTCTGGATGATGATACTTTTATTTTTCTGTGTGAAATATATCAATGGAGAGAAAATCAATCCTTTAATTATTGGATTTTTATCAGGTATGTCTGCTGGAAACAAGTTAACATTCATCCTCACTTTTTTCATCCCATTGATTACTTTCATGATGGCAAAAGAAGAACCCAGGAAAAAAATTAAAAATATTTCACTTTCTTTCCTCTCCTTCTCCATCACATTATTCCTCACAACTCCTTATTTATTCTCTGCTTTATTCCATCTATTCCATGCAGAAGGAAAACATGCCACAAAATTTTCTTTCATTCCAGGGTTTTATATTCTTTGTCTAAGATATGGTTTGGGATTCCCTCTATTTCTGCTTCTGCTATCCGGACTTTTTATAACATTTCTTTTTGAAAGAAATATTTCTTCTGATAAAAAACTTCTCATTTTATGGATTTTATTTTACTTTTTCACAATGTCCTGCCTTTCTCTGAAGTTTGCAAGGTATATTTTGCCTGTAATCCCTCCCTTTATCATAATAGGAACTGGAAAATGGTTTGAATTCCAGAAATATAAATTTATAAGAAATGTCCTAATCATCTCTGTTGGAGTATTTACTTTTGTTTATGGAATGGCATTTGAAACACTTTTTATAAGAGAAAATGTGAGGACTGAAGCGGGATTATGGATAAAAGAAAATATTAAACCACAAAGCGATATAGGAGTAACAGAGATACCATGGCAATTCCAGCTTCCTCCTTTTGATTATTACACTTATCCAGTGGCAGTCAGTGGATACAGATTTGAAAAAGTGAAGGAGAAAAGACCTTTATACTTTATACTTTCTTCATTCCAGGCTCCTATTCCTCCATATCCTACCAGTCTTGAAAAGAAAAGGATGAATTTTTACAGAGAATTTATAAAATCCGGACTTTACAGAGAAGAGAAAAGGTTTGAAAGATACCCTTCTTTTGCAGGCTTTACTTTTAAATTTAGAAAAATTCCAGAAGATATGGTATATGTAAATCCAACTATTATAATTTTTAAAAAAATGAATAAAGAAATTTTTGATTACAATTTACCAAAGGAGTTAATAGCACAGTACCCATTAAAAGAAAGAGAGAAAGCAAGATTGATGGTTGTTGATAGAAAAAGTGGAAATATAATTGAAAGTATTTTTGAGAAACTGGATGGATTTCTACAACCGGGTGAAGTTATTGTATTGAATGATAGCAAGGTAATACCTGCACGGTTATATTTCAGAAAAGAGACTGGTGGTAAACTGGAAGTATTTCTGCTAAGAAACAAGGGAGAATATATCTGGGAGGTTCTGATAAGGGGTAAGATTAAACCTGGAAGGAAATTTTATTCCTCCGAAGTTGAAGGAGAAGTCCTTGAAAAAACAGAGAAAGGGAGTTATATTGTCAGGTTTAATTTGGAAAAGGAAAAAATAAAAGAATATGGAGAAATTCCTCTTCCTCCTTATATTAAAAGAGAACCACAACCAGAAGATATGGAATATTATCAGACAGTCTATGCAAAAAAAGAAGGTTCAGTGGCAGCTCCCACTGCAGGTTTACATTTTACAGAAGAAATTCTAAAAAAACTTGAGAAGAAAGGAGTAAAAATAACTTTCCTGACCTTACATATTGGATGGGCATCTTTCAAAATTATCCGCAAAGAAGAAAAAGTAGATGAGGAATTTTTTGAAATTCCTGAAGAGACTGCTGAGGTGATAAATGAAGCAAAAAGATCAGGGAAAAGAATAATAGCAGTCGGAACAAGCTGTGTAAGGGCTCTTGAAAGTGCAGAGAAAGACGGGAAGGTTATTCCTTTCAAAGGTTTCACAAATTTATTTATTAAAAAAGGACATATTTTTAAAATTGTTGATGCATTGATAACCAATTTCCATCTTCCAAATTCCACTCATCTTTATCTGGTATGTGCTTTTGCAGGAAAAGAATTGATGGAAAAGGCTTATAAACTTGCTGTTGAGAAAAGGTATAGATTTTATTCTTATGGAGATGCAATGTTCATCATTTAAAATGTTCAGATTCAAAATTATCAAAGAAGATAAAGAGACAAAGGCAAGGGTAGGGGAGATTGAAACTCCTCATGGAAAATTTAAAACTCCATGTTTTATGCCTGTGGCAACAAATGCAACTGTAAAAACTTTATCATCTGAAGACCTTGAAAAAATCGGTGTGGAGGTAATAATAGCAAATGCTTACCATCTTTATTTGAGACCTGGCCCTGATATAATTAACAAAGCAGGTGGATTGCATGAATTTATGAACTGGGATAAACCAATAGTTACTGATAGTGGAGGATACCAGATTTTCAGCCTTGAAAATGTAAAAATTGAAGAAGAAGGTGT
>QNCF01000107.1 GCA_003644395.1 Candidatus Omnitrophota bacterium | reverse complement strand
TCCAGTATTTTAACAATGATTTTGATATTTAAAATAGGAAGTTTACTGTACAGTGAAAAATCTGGATTCTGGGCAGTGGTGCTTTTCAACCTTATTCCAATTTTTTCAGGGATTGGAAGTATTATGATTGTGCCAGATTCAATCCTTTCTCCTTTATCCCTCACACTTATCTATCTTGTTTTAAAAATAAAAAGAACAGGCAAAGGATATTTATGGTATCTATGTGGAATAATAATGGGATTGATTCTTCTCACAAAATATACAGGATTCCTTTTATACCTTTCCCTCCTTCTGTTTATTTTAATCCTTCCGGATATGAGAAAATGGCTTAAAAAGAAAGAATTGTGGCTTGGTTTTTTGATAAGTGTGGTTATATTTTTGCCTGTGATAATATGGAATTACATATGGAATTGGATTTCTTTTTCCTTCCAGCTCCACCATGGATTTGGGAAAAAAGTTCTTTTTGATTATAAAGTTTTTTTAAAAAATATTGGAGCGCAGGCTGGTTCTTTTTCTCCCTTTATTTTTATCTTCCTTCTTATAGTATTTTTCAAGATTCTACTGGGAACGATTAGAAAAGATGAATCTTCCACTGTTATTTTCTCATTTGTATTCCCTGTATTCTTCATATTTTTTCTTGCATCACTTTCAAATGAAATTCTACCACACTGGCCTGCAATAGGTTATCTTTTCATTCTGATTCCAGCAGGAGAATTTATAGAAAAAATTTTAAAAACAAAAAAATATGTTTTTAAATTCCTTCTGATATTTGCAATGGTATGTGGTGGTGGAATGAGCATTATTATTCCTCTCCATGCAATCTTTAAAATTTTACCAATTCCTTCTGAATATGACCCTACAAATGATATTCTGGGATGGAAAAAAATTGCTGAAAAAATAATGGAAATTAAAGAAAATGAGTTTTTCATATTCACCCACAAGTTTTATCTTGCAAGTCAGATTTCTTTTTACCTTCCAGAAGATGTTGAGATTTACTGTCTAAGTAAAAGAATAGACCAGTATGATATATGGCAATACAACAGGAATCTGGAAGAAAAACTTAAATGGAGAAATGGAATTTTCTTTACTGATAGTCATTTTAAAGTAAATCCGGCAGATTTATATGTATTCAGAAGAATAGAAAAGTTACAGCCTTTGAAAGTTTTTTATAGAGGGAAAAATGTTAAAACTTTTTATATTTATCGTTGTTATGGATTCGATACAGAAAAAACAGAAAAGAAAATTTTAAACTCCATTCCTTTTTCTCCAAAGAATTTTAAAAAAGAGGTTCTTGAATGGAATGAAAAGACTTTTTTGAAAATAAACGGGCTTGCCAGGAAAAACAAATTTTTGGACAGTTTCTTTTATATATGTGGTTATCTGGGCTCAGGATATGTTCTTGTTCCAGTAGTCTCTCTTTTTATATATTTCAGAAGGAGAAAGGGTTTCTGGAAATATCTGGGAATTTTTATGCTCATTTTAATTATTGGTGGGAATATAGTCTATATTATTAAAGAGAAGACAAAAATACCAAGACCAGCCGTTCACTTTAAAGAGAAAAAAATAAATATAATTGGCCCAAAATCAAAAAGTGGTTCTTTCCCTTCGGGACATTCTCAAACAGTTTTTACCGGTGTCTTCTTCCTTACATGGTTTTTCCCAAAATACTGGTATATTTACTGGATTTTTGGTATAATCTCAGGAATTTCAAGATGCTATGTTGGAGCTCATTTTCCGCTGGATGTTATTGGGGGATTTTCAATCGCTGGTATTTCATTTTTTATTGTATATTTATGTTTAATAAGAAAGATTAAAAAATGAAAGTTTTATCAATTGAGACAACAACTAAAATTGGAAGCATTGCAGTTTTTGAAAATGAGAATTTGAAGAAAAAATTTGCATGGGAAAGTGATGATATTGCTGGAGAGATTACAGAAAACCTTAAAAATATCCTGAAAGATGAAGAAATATCAAATTTTGACTATTTTGTGGTATCACTGGGGCCAGGTTCATGGACAGGAATAAGAGTTGGAATAAGTTTTGTTAAGGGACTTGCTGCTGGAGAAAGAAAAAAGATCTATGGGGTTTACACTCCAGAAGGTTTTTTCAATTTTTTTAAAGAATATGACTATAAAGTTTGCTGTCTGGTAAATGCTTACAGAGGTAAATTCTATTACTCTTTCAACTATAAAGATGAATTTCTTCATACTCCAATTAAAATAAAGGAGGATTCACTTGAAAATATATTTAAAATGATTGAAAAGAAAACCATTATTGTCGGGCCAGGGATTGCTGATATCCCACAGGATTATCTTTTAAATCCAGATTTAATAATTCCTCATTTATCTTTCACATTTCCTGATGCAGTTTTAAATGGAATAGTGGCAATTGAAAAAATAAAAAGGAATATTCCTTCTCCACCTTTGGAACCATTTTATGGAAGATAAAAAAATTGTCTTTCTGATAGGCAGTTCAGAAATAGGTGGAACAGAGAAAATGGTTATCTCTCTTGCTGAAAATATAAAAAAGTATGGTTTTTTGCCTGTTTTAATTGGACTGAAAGGAAAGGGTGAATTTTCTGAAATTCTTGAAAAGAAAGATTTGAAATTTTATATTCTGGATTTAAAAAAAAATCCATTTTCAATTATTAAATTATTAAAAATTTTGAGAAAAGAAAAGCCTCTTATTCTTCAAAGTTTCCTGTATACAGCGAATATAATTGGAAGAATTGTGAGAAAATTCGTCCATATTCCAGTGGTAATTTCAGGACAGAGAAGTACTGATGACTGGAGGAAATGGTACCACTGGAAAATAGATTTACTTACAGTAAAATGGTGTGATGCAATAATTTCAAATTCACATGCAGGCAAGAAAGTTCTGGTAGAAAAAGGAATTGCTCCGGAAAAAATTTATGTGATTCCAAATGGGATAAACTTCAAAAAGGAAGTAAAGAAAATAAGGAAGGAAGAAATTGGAATTGAGAAAAACCAGCCTGTTGTTGGATGTGTTGGGAATTTAAGGAAAGCAAAAGGCCATATTTATTTAATAAAATCTGCAAAAAAAATTTTAAAAATCTATCCTGAAACAAAATTTATAATTGTCGGAAAAGGAAATCTGGAAGGATATCTTAAAAAAGAGGTGAAAAGGAACAAAATGGAAAGAAATTTCTTATTTGCCGGTTTTATCTCAGAACCTGAAAAGATAATAAGCATTTTTGATATATTTGTACTTCCATCTCTGTGGGAAGGTTTTCCAGTGAGTCTGCTTGAAGCGATGTCTTTAAAAAAA
The DNA here is from genome assembly GCA_003644395.1 of Candidatus Omnitrophota bacterium. Lineage (GTDB taxonomy): Bacteria > Ratteibacteria > UBA8468 > B48-G9 > JAFGKM01 > B48-G9. The sequence goes on along the minus strand of QNCF01000107.1, from coordinate 1,998 downwards.
CCAGTTGTGGCTACTTCTGTGGGAGATGTTCCATTGATAATAAAGGATGGAGAAGAAGGAATAATTGTGCCTCCTTCTGATTCAGAGTCTCTTGCATCAGCAATAATAACTCTTTTAAAAGATGAAAAATTGAGAAAAAAAATGGGTGAAAAAGCTTTTGAAAAAGTAAAAAATTACAGTCTGGAAAAGATGATAGAAAGGTACGTTTCTTTTTATAATGAAGTTTTAAGAATTTACAAAATATAAATTTAACGGTAAAATAATTGCCCGATATGAAAAAGCATAAGAAAGAAATAATACTTGAGGGGGTAAAATCTTTTTTAATCATTATTGCAGCACTTTTAATTATCAGAACTTTTTTCATCGGTAATTTCAGAATTCCTACTTCTTCAATGTATCCCACTTTGCAAATTGGTGATAGATTACTTGCGAATATGTTAATATATAAGATAAGGAAACCTGTGAGGGGAGAAGTGGTGATTTTTAAATATCCATTGGACCCAAAAAGAGATTTTGTCAAAAGATTGATTGGTCTGCCAGGTGAAAGGGTCCTTATAAAGGATGGGAGAATTTATATTAATGGGAAAGTAGTCAAAAATCCTCTTATTAACTGCAGATATTATTATGAAATGGGAGAATATGGAGTTAAAAAAGAGGTGGAAGTTCCACCTCACAGTTATTATGTTTTGGGAGACAACAGTTTTAACAGTAAAGATAGCAGATACTGGGGATTTGTTCCAGAAAAGTATCTTCTGGGGAAAGCATTATTTATTTACTGGCCTCCCTGGAGAATGGGAATAATAAGATAAAATTATGGAAAGAATATTCCATATAAAAGAAAAAGACCTTAAAAATTTAAGGGAAAAAGCAAGAAAAGTAAAAGAACTGGAAAAAAAGTTGGAGGTAATATTACAGCAAATTGAGGAGATGAAAGATAAATATTTGAGAGTATTGGCTGAATTTGATAATTACCGTAAAAGAACTGAGAAAGAAAAGAAAGAATTGCTGCAATATGGAATAGAAAATTATGTTCAGAGTCTCCTTCCTTTTGATGAAATATTTGAAAAGATAGTGAAACAATTTGATGGCAATGAAAATATATCTGTGAATTCAGTAATTGAGGGTTTGAAATTATTGAGAAAAGAGTTTTCAAATCTTCTTGCTTCACTCGGAATTAAAAAGATTGAGAGTGTTGGAAAAAAATTTGACCCGGTTTTACACGAAGCAAAGGGTTATGTGGAGACAGATGAATATCCTGAAGGATATGTTGTTGAGGAGGAAAGAAGCGGGTATATGTTGAATGAAAAAGTTATAAGACCATCCTGGGTAAAAGTCGCAAAGAAAAAGATTTCTTCTGATGAGGATAAAAAAACTGGCTCCGGCAAAGATTAATTTGTATCTGGAAGTTGGAGAGAAAACAGATAATTTCCACAAAATTGTTTCCCTTGTTGAAATCATCAGTCTTTATGATGAGATTTATTTTTCACCATCTCATGATGTAAAAGTTGAATTTATTCCAGACTATGGAATCCCTCAGGAAAATACTGTAACAAAGGCAGTATCTCTTCTCAAAGAAAAATTTTGTATAAAAAAAGGAATAGATATAAAAATTTTCAAGAATATTCCACCAGCAAGTGGACTTGGAGGAGGAAGTTCAAATGCTGCATGTGTTCTGGAGGCTTTATGTGAAATATGGGATATAGATTTGGAAGAAAATGAGCTTTATAAACTGGGAGCAGAAATAGGTTCAGATGTGCCACTTTTTCTCTATGGGAAAAGATGTGTAGTGGAGGGGAGGGGAGAAAAGATAACTCCTCTTGATTTTAAATCTACACTCTGGTATTTTATTTTAACTCCCCCCTTTCCAGTTTCAACTCATCTTGTTTATAATTATTATGATAAAATGGGACTTAAAGGTGATTTGACAAAGGCAAAAGAAGAAATTAAAATCCTTATTGAATTTATGAAAGAGGGTAATATTAAAATGATGGAAAATAT
>QNCF01000106.1 GCA_003644395.1 Candidatus Omnitrophota bacterium | reverse complement strand
GAAGGAATTTTCATAACTTCTTTTCTTACATAAAAATAATTAAATATGTTTTTATTTGCCTGTTGAAGTTCTTTTAATCTTTTCATATATTTTGCAACCTCTATCTGATGAAGAATCTTATTAATTTCATCTGTATCAAAATTATACTCTTTTGCAAGGGCAAGTGCTTTTTCTGCCAATTCCTTTACTTTTTTATAATTACCTTCCTTGAAAAACTTTTTCATTTCCTCAATCAACGCAAGATATTCTTTTTTCTTTTTTTCAAGAAGTTGTCTTTCCTTTTCTCTTTGAAGCTCTTCCTGTCTTCTTTTTTCTTCTTCAGCAAGTTTCCTCTTTTTTTCTTCAGTATATTTCTGCCAGTAAATAAATCCCCCTGCAAGAATAATTATTATAATCAAGGGAATAATAAGTTTTTTCAGTGCTTTTACAATTTTACTCAATACTTTTTTCATCTATAGCACCTTTTTAAATTCTTTTATACTTTTTTCAACATCCTCAATTTTACCATAAATTAATTTTTTCAACAAATAACTTCCAACAATTATTCCATCCACATAACTTTTTATCTTTCTTATCTGAGAAGAACTTGATATTCCAAAACCTGCTGCAAAAGGAATATCTTTTATTTTCTTATATTTTTCTATTATTTTGAATGCCTGATAATCAAATTTTCTTTTTGTGCCAGTAACTCCTGCAATTGTTATAAAATAAATAAAACCTTCCGAACTTTTAACAATTTTTTTACCTCTTTCAAATGGAGTAAAAGGAGTTAAAAAATTTATTAAAAAAATTCCCTTTTTCATCAGAAATTTTTTCAAATGATATGACTCTTCAAAAGGAAGGTCTGGAACAATTAACCCTGAGATACCAACTTCTTTTGCTTTTTGAGTGAATTTTTCCAATCCATATTTGTACACAGGATTATAATAAGTCATTAAAAGGTATGGAACAGAGATACTTTCTTTCAATATTCTGCAAAGAGAAAAAACACTCTCAAGATTTATCCCTCTTTTTAATGCAACATTTGAAGTATACTGTATTACAGGACCATCTGCAATTGGGTCTGAAAAAGGAATTCCTATTTCCACTATATCAATGCCTGCTTTTACACTTCTTAAAATTACTTTTATTGATGTTTCAAAATCAGGGAAGCCGGCAGTAAAATATCCTATGAGTGCTTTTCTATTTTCTTTTCTTAACTGATTGAATTTTTCTTCAATTCTGTTCATTTCATTCCTTCAATTTTTGCTACTTCAACAACATCTTTATCGCCTCGTCCAGAAAGGCATAAAACTACAACATCCGTTTTCTTAAATTTTTTCCTATTTTTAATGAGATACCCGATTGCATGAGATGGTTCAAGAGCAGGAATTATACCTTCAAGTTCACTTAATTTATGAAAGCCATTTAAGGCATCTCTATCAGTAGCATAAACATATTCTGCTCTTCCTGTTTCTTCATAAAAAGAGTGTTCAGGGCCAACTCCAGGATAATCAAGACCTGCTGAAACAGAATGAGTGGGATGAATCTGTCCATATTTATCCTGTAAAATGTATGTAAAACTGCCATGTAAAATCCCTTTACTTCCTTTACATAAAGTAGCAGCGTGTTTGTTTGTATTAATTCCTCTTCCTCCTGCCTCCACCCCTATAAATTTAACATTTTTATTTTTGTAGAATGGATGGAATAATCCAATACTATTGCTTCCACCCCCAACACAGGCAACAAGATAATCAGGCAATTTCCCTTCTTTTTTCATTATCTGTTTTTTTGTTTCATTTCCTATTACTGATTGAAAATTTCTAACAATTAAAGGGTAAGGATAAGGTCCAACAACAGAACCAATTACATAATGAGTTGTTTTAAAGTTTGCAATCCAGTCCCTCATCGCTTCATTTATAGCATCCTTTAAAGTCATACTTCCACTTTCTACAGGGATAACTTCTGCACCAAGTAATTTCATTCTATAAACATTGAGTTTCTGTCTTTCCATATCCACTTTTCCCATATAAACATAACATTTCATATTTAAAAGAGCACAGGCAGTTGCCGTTGCAACACCATGCTGTCCTGCTCCTGTTTCTGCTATTATTCTCTTTTTCCCTGTTTTTTTAGCAAGTAGAACCTGCCCGAGAGTATTGTTAATTTTATGTGCTCCTGTATGAGCAAGGTCTTCTCTTTTCAAATAAATTTTAAATCCAAGAAACTTACTGAGATTTTCAGCAAAATAGAGTGGGGTGGGTCTGCCAGCATAATCAGAAAGAAGATGAGAAAGTTCAATCTGAAATTTTTTATCTTTATAAATTTCTTTATATTCCTTTTCAAGATTTTCAAGAGGTGGTATCAATGTTTCAGGAGCAAATCTCCCGCCAAATTCTCCAAATTTTCCCTTTTTATCAGGTAAATACATCTTATCTCCAATTTCATTTTTAAAAATTATAAATAAATTTTTCACAAACTCTTATATTTTATCACAAAACTCCTGAAAAAAGAAATCATAACTACTAAAGTTTAACCCCGCGGTTAGAATAGGTTTATCATAATTTTCTTTTTTCCTTTATTCTTCTTTTATTTCTACTTCTACAAGAAACATTTCTCCATTTCGGATTGCTATTGTATGAAATAAATTGGGAGTATCAAAAATTATGAAACTTCCTTCTAAAAAATCGTCATATTCGGGTGTTTCTATTTTCCCTTCTATTCCTATAACACATTTTCTTTTTGTTTTTTCTTTCTTGCTTGCTTTATAAATCAAATGTTTACTGTCAGGAGTGAAAGTAATATCAAAAGGGACTTTTATATAAGGAGGAGGGGTAAATGGAACAAGTTTAAAATCTGGAGTAAAATCAATTTCTATAATCCTGCTTAATTCTTTCCCTTCTTTTATTTTCTCAACGCATATTTTGTATTTTCTTATCCATTCTCCTATTATACATCCTATATATCCAACTTTTTCACTATCTGGACTGAAAACAACTTACCCAATCATATTTTTTCCCTTCTTTTCCATCCACTACAATAAATTCTTTTCCATTTAGTTTTGCAACATAACCTGTATGTTTACTATCTGGGCTGAATTTAAGATTTTTAACTCCATCATACTCTTTTCCTTCTTTTCCATCCACCACTACAAATTCTTTCCTCCCTTTTTCCACTATATATGCAAACCTCTTACTGTCAGCACTGAAAACAGGAATTATTATCCATTCATATCCTTTCCCTTCTTTCCCATTGATTACAACCTTACATTTATTCCTTTCTTTTGCTATATATGCCACATTTTTGCCATCTGGACTGAAAACAATCCCGTAAATCTCATCATACTTTTTACCCTTTTTCTTATTTACTATCACAAACTCCTTATTCCTACTTTCTTCTATATACGCTACCTTTTTATTATCGGGACTGACCCAGATAGGTGACATTTGTTTTGAGGGAAGTTTGCCCAAGGAAATTTCTTTAACCTTTAACTGAATATTACTTCCATAGCCATTCAGGAGAGATAATAAAATCACAAAATATATTATTTTTCTCATTTCCCTCCCTCTCACTTAAAAATCATGGATATTCATCTCCTCCTACTACTTCTCCTGTTTTTGCATCTATCCATATCTGTATTCCATATGGATTAAACTCATACAGAGATCTGGATATCCGTTCAAATATGATGATGTAAACTAATCTCGGTTTATTTGGCTCTGGGATTTTTTCTTTTGAATATGCTCTTATACCTCTTTTTTCTATTTCTTTCCATCCTTTTTTGGAAGTTGGAAGAATTGAGGATGGAATTGCTATTACTTTTTTTACTGAAAAAACTTTCCCGAGTTCCCGAAATTCACCATGTTTTCTGCAAAGATTATAATAAATTATTGCTACTTCTCTGGCTTTCTTTATTGCTTCCTCTTCACTTATTTTTATCTTTAGAGGTGATATTCTTTCTCGTGAAACTTTTCGTGCAAAACCGATTACTTTCTTTAAGGGATCGCTAATACATAAATTAAACCAGCAGTTTTTAAGGATAAATCCCTTGTAAGTTTTATAGAAAGTTATCCACCATTCACCTTTGCTTGATGTATTTACTACTCGAGGAAAGAGAATTTTTGGAGAGTAATGTGATATATTTACATCTAACATCTCTTTAATAAATTTCTTAGCAATATTAACTGCTTCTTCTTTTGTCAGATTAAGTTTTATTCTCTTATCAGGATTATTATTTTCAACAATTTTATCGTGTGTATGAGATGCTTTATAATTAAAATATCCTACAACTTTATTAAGTTGTTTATCTACTCTTATGGAAACTTCTTTGTTTTTAAATCTTATAACTGTTCCTGTGCCTATGGAATCTTTCTGAATAAATATTTTTATCTTCGACTTATCCAATTTAAATCCTAATTTTTTAGCAAATTCTTCAGCAGTTTTGAAATATTTTGTGTATTTAGATTCTATTTCATTTACCTGAGAGAAAACGGTATTTAAAAACATAAGTAACCAAACTATAAATACCCGAAAACCCAATTCAATCTTTATAGTTGTTTTGAATTTCATTGTTCTCTTTATGGAAATTTAATTTTTAAATTACCATTTCCTTTATATTCAGGAAAATATTGCGAAGCCTCAGGAACATCCTCTTTAGCATAATATAATGCTTGAGCAACATTTTCCCCCTCTTTCAAGTATTCAAAGAATTTCTTCCCAAAAGCGGCTGCTGTTCCACCAGGTACACCAATCATACTATTCCATCCAATAAAAGTTTCAGCATTAAATTTATTCTTAAATTCACTCCAATGAGTGCCTACCAGAGAATAGCAACAATTAGCGAATACTAAAGTGTAATTAAGACCACTTTTAAAATCTTCTGGATTTACTTCAGCATAATATCTCATAATCCATTTTCCCATATCTTCGGAGTTTCCATGCATCATGCAGTACCATACAAGCTGTTTTGTAGTATTATTTATTGCTTGTGTCTTGCTTATGTTTGTAAATATCGCTGTAGTATATCCTGTGTCTTCCAGAATATTTCCTATATCTTCTGCGTTCTCCCCATAGCCGAATACACAGCTTCCTGATAATGCTCTACCTTCTATATCTATACTTGTTTCATCATAATAAATATCTGAGAGAGTAGTTACTTGAACTTTTACTGTATATGGGTTCTTCATTGGGTCTGCAAATCTATTATCATTGTCTCCATAATTCCACTTTCCATCCCATTCAATATAGTGTCTACCAGTTTTTCTTTCATCTCCTGATGGGTCATTATCGGGAGTATATTCTTTTTGAT
>QNCF01000105.1 GCA_003644395.1 Candidatus Omnitrophota bacterium | reverse complement strand
TAACTGACCTTGGAAAAATAGCAGCAGATAGATTCAACATTCCTGTTATCTGTTTCCCAACAGCTGCTTCAATGAATGCCTATACTTCACCTGTCGCTGCTTATATAAAAAATGGCATGAAATTGACAATCCCTGTAAAATCTGCTGAAGCGATATTTATGGATTTTGATGTAATAAAGGATGCTCCTGTTGATTTAACAAAAGCTGGTTTTGCAGATAGTCTGTCAAAAGGATATGCAAATGCAGACTGGAAAATATCTTCAATGATAACCGGTGAAAATTTCTGTTTTTTACCTTTTGAAATAATGAGCAAAGCAGAAAAAAAGTATGTGGATAAAGGAAAAAACATTTTGAAAAAAGATGGGGAAATTATCGGATACCTTATGGAAGGATTGAATATCGGCGGAATATCAATGTCAATAGCTGGAAAATCATCCCCAGTTTCAGGAGCAGAACATTTAATTTCCCACTTCCTTGATATGTATGCTCATTTAAATGGAAAAGAGAACTTCTCATGGCATGGACTGCAGGTTGGAATCGGAATTCTTTTTTCTTCCTTTGTTTATGAGCATCTTCAAAATTTAAATAAGAAAGATATGGAGATGATGTTCAGAGCCACAAAAATTGATTATGAAAGCAAAATTGAAAATATCGAAAAAAATTTTTTGAAAGGGAAACCTATTTTAAAAAAGGAATTTGAGAAGAAAATCAAAAGTCTTGAACTTCTGAGAGAAAGATTCCCTTCTTTATGGGATGGTATTAAAGATGAAGTCAGAAAATTCATCCATCCATATTCTGAAATCAGAAATTTTCTCAAAAATGCGGAATGTCCTTTATCTTTTAAAGAGATAGGTGTCTCTGAAGAACTTGGTTATAATTCAATACTCTCTGCAAGATATATAAGGGATAGATTGACAATTCTTGATATTGCTGATGAACTCGGAATAATAGAGAAAATTGCATCGGAATTTATGGAAGAATGAATGAAGAAAAAATTTTAAAGTTTATAAAAAGTAAATTGAAGATTAGAAGAAAAGATGTAATTGTTGGCCCTGGAGATGATACTGCTGTTTTAAGATATGATAAAAAATACTACCTTCTTGCAACTACCGATTGTCTTGTGGAAGATGTACATTTCAGAAAGAAAGAGATATCTTATTATCAACTTGGAAGAAAAGCAATCGCTGTAAATTTGAGTGATATAGCAGCAATGGGAGGATTCCCCTTATATGCACTTGTATCCGCAGGGTTTCCAGAAGGAAAAAAGGAAATGATAGATGGGATACTTAAAGGGATGGAAGAGCTTGCTGAAGAATTCAAATTTGATATAGTAGGAGGAAATTTAACAAAATCACAATTTATTTTTATTGATATTTTTATGGTTGGAAAAGTTGAGAAAAAATATCTGAAATTAAGGAACGGGGCAAAACCTGGAGATTTAATATTTGTTACTGGAAAACTTGGAGCATCTCAATTAAAAAAACATCTTTTTTTAAGACCAAGAATCAATGAGGCAAGAAGACTTGTAAAAAAAGTTAAAATTTCAGCAATGATTGACATTTCAGACGGTCTTTCTTCAGACCTTATAAGGATTGCAAAAGAAAGCAATGTCGGATTTGAAATTTACAGTGATAAAATACCTGTCTCAGAAGATGCAGTAAAAATAAGTAAAAATAGAGAAGAAGCGATTTTACATGCATTAAGCGATGGTGAAGACTATGAACTTTTGTTTACTGTCCCTGAAAAGTATTCAGCAAATATTCCAGAAAAAATTTCCTCAACACCTGTTACATTTATTGGGAGGATTATATCTGAAAAATCATATTATCTGATTGAAAATGGTAAGAAAAGGAAAATTGGAAGCATGGGATTTAACCACTTTGGATAATCTTCCATATTTTTTCCATTGAAACTGCTGCCTTTTCCATTACAGAGATATCACTTATTCTCCTCAAATTGCTCTCTCCAGGATTTATCTCAATTATAAATGCTCCATTATCCCTTGCCATATATGGAAGTTCTGCTGCTGGATTGACCATACCTGAAGTCCCTATAAGCATGAAAACATCTGCTCTTTTCGCCTCTTTTTCTGCATTTTTAAAATTCTCGTAGGGTAAACTTTCTCCAAAAAATACAATACTCGGCCTTAATCTTCCTCCACATCCACATGAAAAAAACTTTCTATAAATTCTTAAAATTTCTCTCCTTCCTCTTTTCTCTGATAATTCTCCAATAAAATTCCTCAATTCTTCCTTATTGAAAACTTTCTCTCTTCCGCATTTTAAACAGAACCATCTGTAAAGATTACCATGGAGTTCAATTACATTTTTACTCCCTGCCTGCTGATGGAGATTGTCTATATTCTGTGTGATTACAGATTTGATAAAGCCTTCCCTTTCCATTTCTGCAAGTGCAATGTGAGCATAATTTGGTTCTGCATTTATTATTGTCTGTGTAAATTCAACTGCAAATTTAACAAATTTTTCAGGTTTGAGTAAGAATGTAAATATCGCTGTTGGAAAAGTGGCATAAATTTCTGGTCTGTATTTTTCCCATAATCCACCACTTCCACGGAAAGGCGGAATACCGCTTTCTACAGAAATCCCTGCTCCTGTTAAAACTACAGTATATCTTGATTTTTTTATAACATCTGCGATTTTATAAAATTCTTCCATTTTGCCTTTAGTTTAATATATAATATTTCTGTGGTGAGGGTAAATAAAAATATAAAGGTTGGGTGCTGTGGTTTCCCAATTTCACAGAAAAAATATTTTGAAAATTTCAATCTCGTTGAAATACAGAAAACATTTTATCAGATACCAGAAGAAGATACTTTAATAAAATGGAGAAAAAAGGCACAGAAAGAATTTGAATTTACATTAAAAGCATGGCAACTCATCACACATCCTCCTTCCAGCCCTACCTATAAGAGACTTAAAATTGAGTTATCAGATAAAGAAAAGAAGAATTATGGATTTTTCAAACCAACTGATGAGGTTTTTAAAGCATGGGAAAAGACAAAGAAAGCTGCGGAAATTTTGGAATCAAAGATTATAATATTCCAGTGCCCATCAAGTTTTAAACAGACAGATGAGAATATAAAAAATATGGAGAATTTTTTCAATTCAATAAAAAATGATTCTTTTATCATGGGATGGGAAGTCAGAGGAAACTGGGAAGAGGATGTTATAATCGGAATATGCAGAAATTTAAAACTCATCCATGTGGTTGACCCTTTTAAAGAAAAGAAACTTTATGGAGATATTGCATACTGGAGGCTCCATGGAATTGGAGGTTATAGATACAGATATACAGAGGAGGATTTTTCAAAACTAATCCAGTTTATTAAAAATGAAAATTCCTCCCTTATCTACATCCTCTTCAACAATGTCTATATGGGTGAAGATGCATTGAATTTTTTAAAAATATTGAAAGGATGAAAATATACACAATAGGAACATCCAACCGCTCAATAGAGGAATTCATAAACATTTTGAAAAGTTACGGAATAAAAAATGTCGTTGATGTCAGAAGATTCCCAACTTCAAAATTTTCTCATTTTAAAAAAGAAAATCTGGAAAAATACCTTGAAAATGAAGGAATCAAGTATATATACCTTGGAGATCTGCTTGGTGGATACAGAAAGGAGGGTTATGAAAAATATATGGAGACTGAAGAGTTTGAAAAAGGTATTGAAAGACTTAAAAAAATTGCAGAAAAGCAACTGACAACAATTATGTGTTCTGAAAGATTCCCATGGAGATGCCATAGAAGATTTATTTCAAAAAAATTAAAACTTTCAGGGATTGAAGTTGTCCATATAATTGAGAAAAATAAAATATGGAAAAATTAATAAATTTCTCTGAAATACTTATATGCTTCAAAAACCATCTCCTTCATTATATCCTCTACCTTTGCAGTCTCTCTCTTTGAAAGGTAATTCAAAATTAAAGAAACATCCATCTTTTCTGCCACCCTTTCACATGCTTCCCAGCTTAAAATACTCCTTATAACTCTATCAATAGCCTGCTCTTCATTATCATAAGGTCTCGGTTGCATATCATGCCCCTTCCACCTATCAAATCCAGCATCCATTATTAACCTTGCAATCGTTATATTCATACCATTTATTCTTGCTCCATGGTCAATATCAAACTTTCCAGGCCCTCCAAGAATTATCCCATCGTTATATCCCTGACTGTTTATATGCATGTGAACAATTGAATTATTATCAATCTCTTCAACAGTATCATAAATATGGTCAAGTCCTATCATTTCTGAATGTCCAAACTCCTTATTTATCCCTTTCTTCTCCCTTTTTATCCCATACTCCTCACAGACTCTTCTCCAGAAAAGCAAAGCAGAAGCAACAGTCGGCAGAAGCATTGCAGGATGTCCTTCATTTGGCTTCGGTTCAATCCCTATATATAAATCTCCTCCCTTTTTTTCCTCATATTTACACAATTTTGCAACACTCTCTTTTAAATTTTCGTACATCTTTTTAATACCCACAGAAGCAATATCATATCCCCATGAACCATTCCACAATACCAGAGTTGGCACTTTTTCTGGATGCCATACTTCTTTAAGTTTTCCATATGCAAGGTCAACAGTCCTCTCTCCAAACTCTTCTGCTTTTTTCCTTTCATTTTCATCAAGGGAAGCAATCCCTCCATAAGCCCAGTGAATGTGTGCTCCTGGAGTTATCATTGCAAGATAAATTCCACAATCTTTAAGTGCATCAACAACTTCAGAAACGTTTCTTTCATTAATCTCATTATCATAATGCAACTCCACTCCTATCTCAATGTTTTCAGGAAGCCTCGGACATATTTTCTCCTTAACAGTTTTTATAAATTCAACTGTCCCGAATTTTTCTGAATTCCATGAAGGCCTTATATCTGAAGGAACAAACCCTCCTTTTCCAGGATTGAATGTCCATCTGCAGATTGAATGGTAAGACTTTCTTCTTCCCATTTTCCCCCTCCCTTTAAAAGCCCATGGCCGGATTCGAACCGGCGACTTGCGCATTACGAATGCGCTGCTCTACCGCTGAGCTACATGGGCTTAATTTATATTATTTCAATTCACCTTCCCAGTCAATCTCTTCCAGAACCAGCAGATTTTATTGACATTCAAACAGGAAGGTTAACAAAATCTGAAATCTTTTGTGTATCAAGGCTTTCAAATAAGGAGGTTAAGCCCCGGAGGAAAGATACATAGAGCCAATTCTTTCTAAATATCTAACCCCGGTTAAACCTAATATATGGGATTTAGTTTGTAAGAATGAAGAAAGGTAATACCTTGGAAAAATTATTTAGAACAAAAAG
>QNCF01000104.1 GCA_003644395.1 Candidatus Omnitrophota bacterium | reverse complement strand
TTGTTTACAAAAATTATGCATATTCACTCCCAAGAATTGGAAGCTGGGGTTTCAGAGTTATTGATGTTTCTGACCCTTCAAAGATGAAGGTTGTCCAGGAAATCCGTCTTGGAGGGAATGATATGGATGAGGAAAATGGATTACTGTATACAGCAAATGGATTGATACTTTCAACAATTGAAAAATGAAGGGAGGGGAAATGAAAGAGTTTTTTAAGCCTTCTTCTATAGCGGTTATAGGTGCCTCAAGAGATGAGAGAAAGTTAGGATTTGGGATTCTTAAAAATATTATAGATGGTGGATTTGGAGGAAAGATATATCCTGTAAATCCAAAAGCAGATTCTATTCTTAATTTAAAATGCTTCAAATCAGTCTCTTCAATTCCTGATAGTGTTGACCTTGCTGTTATAGTGATCCCTTCTCAATTTGTCTGTGATGTTGCTGAAGAATGTGGAAAGAAAGGGGTGAAAGGAGTAATTGTGATAAGTGCAGGGTTTAAAGAGGTTGGAGAAGAAGGGAGAAAAAGGGAAGAAAGGCTTGTTGAAATTGTAAAGAAATATGGGATGAGACTTGTTGGGCCAAACTGCCTCGGTATTATTGACCCTGTTAATAACCTGAATGCTTCCTTTGCATTTGATATGCCACCAAAAGGTAAAATAGCTTTCATAACTCAATCAGGAGCTCTTGGGACTGCTGTTTTGGACTGGGCATGTAAGGAGAAAGTTGGACTTTCAAAATTTGTAAGTTTTGGTAATAAAGCAGATGTTTCAGAGATAGACCTTATAAGATATCTTTCAGAAGATGAGGATACAAATGTAATCCTCCTTTATATAGAAGGTATAAAGGATGGCAGAAAATTTATTGAAGTTGCAAAAGAAGTATCAATGAAAAAACCAGTAATTGCTTTGAAATCAGGAACAACTTCTCAGGGAGTTAAAGCAGTCTCTTCTCATACAGGGAGTCTTGCAGGTTCAGATAAAGCATATGATGCTGCTTTCTTGCAATCTGGTGTTATAAGGGTATATTCAGTTGAGGAATTATTTGATACTGCACTTGCATTTTCCTACCAGCCACTTATAAAAGGGGAAAAAATAGGAATAATTACAAATGCTGGAGGGCCTTCAATAATGGCTGTTGATGCAACAGAGAAAAGTGGGCTTGAGGTTGCTCAACTTTCAGATGAGACAAAGGAATATTTAAAAAGTTTCCTTCCACCTGCTGCAAATACAAATAATCCTGTTGATGTACTTGGAGATGCGCTTGCAGATACTTATGGAAAAGCTTTGAGGAAACTGATATCTGATAATTCAGTTGATGGTGTGATAGCAATCCTTACCCCTCAGGTTGTTACTCAGATTAAAGAGACTGCTGAGGAAGTTGTGAAGGTTTCAAAAGAGTTTAAAAAGACAATTGTTAGTTGCTTTATGGGTGGGAAAAGGATGGAGGAGGGGATAAGGATACTTCTTGGAAATTCTGTTCCAAATTATCCATACCCTGAAAGAGCGGTTTCCTCACTTAAAAATATGGTTAAATACAGAAGATGGGTTGAGAAAGAAAAAGGGAAAGTGATTAAATTTGAAGTTGAAAGGGAGAAAGCAAAAGAATTTGTGGAAAAATTGAAGAATGAGAAAAAGAATATTATTGGTGATATAGAAGGAAGGGAATTTATCTCATATTACGGGATAAACACAATAAATTCATATTTAGCCAGAGACATTGAAGAATGCAAAAAATATGCAAAACAGATAGGTTATCCTGTTGTGATGAAACTTGTAAGCCCTGATATAATCCATAAGACAGATGCTGGTGGAGTGAAGGTTGGGATAAAGAATGAGGAAGAAGCAGAGGTTGCTTTTAATGAAATAATAGATTCTGCAAAAAGGTATAAAAGTGATGCAAGGATTGAGGGGGTACAGATTCAGAAATATATTGAAAATGGTATTGAGGTGATAATAGGAGTAAGTAAAGACCCTCAGTTTGGACACCTCATTATGTTTGGTCTTGGAGGGATATATGTTGAGGTTTTAAAAGATGTTGCTTTTAGAGTTGTTCCATTGACAGAGAAAGATGCTGAGGAAATGATTGAAGAGGTGAAAACATCAAAGATTTTAAGTGGATTCAGAAATATACCACCTGCTGATAAGGAAGGAATAAAACAGACAATCTTAAGAGTTTCGCAGTTATGCTGTGATTTCCCTGAAATAAAAGAGATGGATATAAACCCTCTTATGGTAATGGAAAAGGGAGCAATTGCAGTTGATGTGAGAATCTCTTTTGATTTTTAAATTATTCAGGTTTCAGAATTACAACCTCACTTTCTTTAACAAGAGATTTAAACTTTAAAGCATCACTTTCAGAACCAATAATATCTCCGTAATGTATTGGAATTGCATATTTTGGTTTTATTATATTTACTGCCTTTGCTGCTTCTTCTGCATCCATTGTGTAAGTACCTCCAACAGGCAAAATAACAATATCTGCTTTTAAATTTTCCATCTCTGGAATGAGGTCTGTATCTCCACCGATATATATTGATGAATCAGGAAATTTTATCAGAAATCCAAGATTTTTGCTTTCTTTTGGATGGAAACTCTTCCCGATATTATAAGCAGGAACTCCTTCAATTTCAACCCAGTCAAGTTGTTTTTTCTCTCCTGGAAGCAAAACAACTCCCTTTCCCATTTTACTTACAACCTCTTCAGTACTTATTAAAACTGTATCCTTTCCCATAATTTTGTTTATATCTTCAATTGAGAAATGGTCATAATGGGAATGTGTAACGAGAATCAAATCTGCCTTTTTTGCAGTTTTCAGTTTCCATGGGTCAACATATATAACCTTTCCTTCCCTTTCAATAAGAACAGATGCATGTCCAAGCCATTTAATATTTTCTATCATTTTTCCCACCTCCACAGATATTATACATAAAATTTTTTAAAAGAAAAAGATTATTCAGCAGGGAGAATTTTGAATGAAATTTTATCTCTGGATTTAAGAATGCTTAATATTTCAAATCTGACAGGGACTTTTTCTTTTCCAGTTTTTAAAAGATAAATTTCAGCACATCTTTTTATCCTGTTAAATTTTTTATTATCCACAGATTCTTCAGGGTATCCGAATTTTATGGAACTCCTTGTTTTAACCTCTATAAATACAATCTGTCTTTTATTTTTTGCAATAATATCAATTTCACCGAATTTTGTTTTGAAATTCCTTTCAATTATCTTATAACCATTCTTTTTTAGAAATTCCTCTGCTTTATCCTCTCCATACCTTCCAAGAAGAATATTTCTCATTTCTTATTTCTCAGATAATACATCTTCCCTCTCGGTGCAAGCCCTTTTTCTTCTCTTTTCTTCAAAACCTCTATCTTTGCAATATTTGGAGAATAAAGCGGGAATGTCCTTTCAACACCCTCTCCATATGAAATCTTTCTCACAGTGAATGTCTCCCTTATTCCTTTCCCTTTCCTTGCAATGCATGTCCCTTTAAAAATCTGTATTCTTTCTTTGTCCCCTTCCTTCACCTTCACATGGACTGCTATATCATCTCCTGGCCAGAATTCAGGTATATCCTTCTTCGGTAAAAACTCTTTTTCAAGTTCTTCAATTATCTTATCCATCTTTTACCCCCATTTTTAAAAATTTTCTGTAAAGGTCAGGTCTTTTTTCTTTTGTCCTTTCAATTGCCTTTTGTATCCTCCATTTTTTTATCTTTTCATGGTCTCCTGAAAGCAATATTTTGGGCACTTCCATCCCTTTAAAATTTGCCGGTCTTGTATAACATGGCCAGTCAAGTAAGTATCTTTCAAAACTTTCATAAACAGGAGCATCTTCAGGAAGGACTCCAGGTATAAGTCTTACAATGCAATCTGTTATAACCATTGCAGGAAGTTCCCCACCTGTTAAAATGTAATCTCCTATTGATATCTCGTAATCACATATTGATAAAACTCTCTCATCAACACCTTCATAATGTCCACATATAATAATCAATCCCTTTTCTTTACTTAATTTTTTTGCCAATTGTTGATTGAAAATTATTCCCTGAGGACTTGTAAGTATCACTTTCCCTTCTTTATTTTCCTTTTTTATCCTTTCCACTCCATCAAAAATTGGCTGGCATTTCAAAACCATTCCCCTTCCTCCACCGTATGGTTCATCATCCACTTTTTTGTGCTTATCTTTTGTAAAATCCCTTAAATTCCATATTTTAATCTCAACAAGCCCTTTTTCCTTTGCTCTTTTCACAATACTCACATCAAGAGGAGTAAAAATTTCAGGGAAAATTGTAAGAATATCTATTCTCATTTTTTAAGATTTTCAGGAACAGGTATTCCGTTTTTTTCAAGAAGATGCCTAACTGTCTCTGTTGGTTTTGCTCCCACACTCATCCAGTAAAGAACCCTTTCTTTATTTATCTTGACAATTGCTGGGTCAGGAAGAGGGTCGTAATAACCGAGTATTTCAAGAACATCTCCTCTTCCATCCTTTTCATCACTCACAGCCACTATTCTGAAAAAAGGTCTGTTTCTCCTCCCTTTTCTTACAAGTCTTATTCTCGCAGCCATTTTGCACTCCTTTTAAATCTCTTCAATTTTACCTGTCTTTAAACTTTCATGGACTTTCACTGCTATTTTTGTTGCTTCCAGTCCATCTTCTCCAAAAGCAGAATCTTTCTTTTTCAAATCATCAATTTTTCCACCATTATTAATATATAGAAGATTATACACAAAATCAGCAATACTCTCAATCCCATATCCTTTATAATAAATATTCCCATAAGCATCCCTATCCTCACTTATAAATCCCATATTGTATGTCATCATCCCATTATCTTTAAAACACACTCTTGTCCCTCTATCCTGAGAATCACATTCTATAATACCTTCCTCTCCAACAATTCTTAAACCCTGATTTACAATTGATTCAAAATTTTCAGGTAAAATCCATGATGTATCAAATGTTATTACTGCACCATTTTCAAATTCAACAATAGCTGTTATTGAATCGTATGTATCAATCCCCATATTTTTCAATTTCCACTTTTTCCCTTTTGCATAAACACTTTTCCCATTACTTCCAAGAATCCATCTTAAAAGGTCGTAGAAATGTATGCCAAGAAACCATGCTGGAGAAGTTTCAGAAGCCCATTTTTTAAACCATTCCACAGGAACCTCTATTCTGTCCTCCATATATGCATATCCATATTCAACTCTTCCAATTTTACCTTCAAAAACATTTCTCCTTATCTCTTTATGGTAAGGGTCAAACCTTTTATGGAAATCCACCTGAAGAAGAACATTATTTTTTCTGCATATTTCAATCATCTCAATGCAACCTTCAATTGTTATATCCAG
>QNCF01000103.1 GCA_003644395.1 Candidatus Omnitrophota bacterium | reverse complement strand
TTTAACTCCTCAGGGAGCAATGGTTGTAATTGAAGCAGAACATTTATGTATGATAATGAGAGGAGTTAAAAAGCCAGGAAGTAAAATTGTAACTTCAGCAATGAGAGGAATATTTTTAAGGGATTTAAGAACAAGAGCAGAAGCACTCAATCTAATTATGGGAGGAAAAATTTCTCCTATTTGATAAATGGAGAGAAAATAAGAACCACTCCTAAAATCATAAAAATAATTCCAATTATTGCAAAAAAATCAGAAAGTCCTTCTTTCTGGTATGTAAGTTTTGGTTTAAAAGTAAAGAAACTTCCCATCCCTATTAGAACCAGACCTGTTATTAAAATTCCTATTTTAAATTGTTCCATTTCTTTCCTCTTTCCTGTTTTTCATTATCCCAAAAATTTTTCCATCAATAATTCTTTCCCCTTTCACAAAGATTATTTTATTTTTCAAATTTTTTTGAGAAGAAACTAAAAATGGGATATAGTTTTCTGAATAACCAGCCCAGAAATTTCCTTCTTTTTTTTCAACAAGAACATTTAAATTTTTGTTAAGAAAATTACTCATTACTTTCCTTCTATTATTTTCTGCGACCTTGAAAATGACTTTCTCTCTTTCTTTTTTTATTCTCCAATCAACTTTATTTTCAAACAACATTGCTTCTGTCCCTTCTCTTGGAGAAAACGGGAATATATGAACTTTAAGAAAACCAACTTCTTCAACTGCCTTACAGGACTTTCTAAAATCTTCATCTGTCTCTTCCGGGAAACCAATCATTATATCTGTTGTAAATGTAACATTCTTAAATTTTTTTCTTATGTATTCAATTTTTTCAAGATACTGTGAATAATTATATCTTCTCCTCATCAACTTTAAAACTCTATCTGAACCACTCTGTAATGGAATATGAAAATGGGGACAGAAAATTTCAAATGAAGATAGGAAATCAATAAATTCTTTATCTATATGAAAAACCTCAATTGAACTTAATCTTAATCTCTCAATCCCTTTTATTTTTGAAATTTTCTCAATTAAATCAGAAAGTTTTTTCCCATTATCTTTTCCATAAGCACCAAGGTCAACACCTGTAAGAACAATTTCTTTATACCCATTCCCGCCAAGAGTTTTAATCTCCTCCAAAATTTCATTCTCATCTCTTGAACTCACTTTTCCTCTTACAAGTGGAATTATACAGTATGAACATTTATTTTCACATCCATCCTCAATTTTAACAAATGCCCTTGTATGTTTTTCAAAAAAACTGATTATTCTTGTTCTATTGAAACAGGTAAATTTATCAAAAATTTTAACATCTGGAAAATTTACTTTAATTCTCTCTTTTTCTTTATTAACAAAACATCCTGTAAGCCAGACATCTTTACCTTCTCTTATTTTCTTCCTTATTGTTCTTCTTACTTCTTTTTCAACTTTATCTGTAACACAGCAGGTATTTATTACACAAACATCATTATTCTGTCTGTAGAGAAAAGGGATATTCTCTTTTAGCAATTGTGTCTCATATTGATTTACCTTGCATCCGAATGTGATAAACTCAAATCTCATTTTTGAGAAGGACAGTCCTCTACATTATTATAAAAGGGCCTCAATTTCAAGTCGGGCTAAAAGATAGGAAATTGTGGATTCTGCTCCCTGATTTCTATTTGCTCCTTTTGGAGTTAATCCATCAAAACACCCACCTGTAACTGGGTCATACATCATCTCTCCTTTTGTATTCCTTCCAAGATACCAGTCAAAAACTATTAAAGCATTTTCTCCATATTCTTTCTCTCCAGTAACTTTCATCCCTGCTTTCAATGCCTCAATCATACAACTTGCTTCTATGGGTTGCTGGTCATAATATGGTCTCTTCCCCCCCCTAATATACCACTTCTTATTTCCTATGGGTATAAATCTGTTATCAATTATCGTTATGTTTTTTATAAACTCAAGTGACTCAAGTCCTATTTCAAGATATTCGTTTTTCTTTGTAATATCATAGGCAAGTAAAAGTCCAAGAGGTAATTTTGCATTTGCATAGGTTATAATATTTTCAAACCATTTCCAGTCATTTCCTGCTGTCACTTTATATGCTTCAACAAGTCGGTCTGCAAGTTTTTCAATTAGAGAAATTGTTTTTTCTGATGGTTCAACCTTTGAATAATAATTCAGTCCCTGTAAACATAGCGCTATCCCTCTTAATGAGAAAACATTTTCTATCTGTGGTAAAGAGGTTGAAAAAATGTGGGAAGCAGCCCCTTTTATATTTTCATGAATAAAATCTGAAGAAAGTAAAAGCCCCATAGCCCATATAACTCTCCCAAAACAATCATCTCCTCCTTCATTATCCAGAAAATTCCTCTCATATCCAAGAAAATTGTGAAATTTACCATTTGATTTCTGCATATAATAGATAAAACTTAAATAAGTATTTATTAACCTTAAACTTGTTTCATCCTGTGATAAATTATAATGTTTAACTGCAACGACAAGAGCCCTTGCATTATCATCGGTTGTATATCCTGTCTTTCTGTTTGCCATAGAAAAAGTAGCGTGCTGAATTATTCCTACATCATCTGTAAGAGTCACAAGATGAGAAAGTTTAATAGGCAATAATCTATCTTCAAAAAATGTAGATGCTTTCTCTTTTCTTCCCTGACTTACCTGTGATAAAAGTTTGAGATATTCCCAGGATACCTGTTCCCATGTCATTTTCTGACCAAGAGAATATGCTTCTCTTTCCATTTGTTTTTTCACTTCTGGATTATCAAGGAGATAAATAACTGCATCAGCAATTTCTATGGGGTCTCTGAACTTAACAAGCATACCTCTTCTTTTTTCTTCAATAATATCTTTTGCGTAAAGATAAGGAGTGGATATTACAACTTTCCCACAGCCAATTGCATAAGAAAGTGTTCCACTTGTTATTTGATTTGGATTTAAATAAGGTGTTATATAAATGTCTGTTGCTTCAAGATATTCAAGTAGTTCTTTTAAAGATAAAAACTTATTAACAAATCTTACATTCTTTATTACTCCCAATCTCTCTGCTTCATTTTTCAAAAATTCTCTATATGATTCTCCTTCCTGTTTTTTCACATTAGGATGTGTCTGCCCAATTATAAGATAAACAACTTCAGGATAATCTCTTACAATGGAAGGTAAAGCATAAATAACATATTCAAGTCCTTTCCCCCTGCTCAAAAGACCAAAAGTTGAAAGAACTTTATTTTTTTCAAGTCCTAACCTTTTCTTTGCAAATTCAGTTGGTCTTAAATAAACAAAAGGAACACCATGATGAATTATTTCCACCTTCCTTGGAGTTATTCCATAATATTCTTTTAAAATATCCCTCCCAATTTTTGTCATAACAACTATTGAATCGCAGTTATATGCTATTTTTCTTACAATTTCTCTCATCTTAAAAGACGGATTTGGTAAAACTGTATGAAATGTTATAACAACTGGCTTTTTCAAATTTTCTAAAAAATCCAGAATATACTCTCCCATATCTCCACCAAAAATGCCAAATTCATGCTGGACACATACAACTTCTATATCAGAATTATTAACAAATTCAGCCGCTTTTTTATAATCATCTCTTACTTCCATCCTTATAATTTTTTTAACTTCCCTCGGGTAATTATAAGTTTCGTCTTTTCCATTCAAAGCAATAACAGAAGAAGGGATTAAAGGATTATGTTTATCAATATGGATTAACAGGTCATTAGTAAAAGTGGCAATACCACATTCTTTTGGAATGTAAGTTGCTACAAAACATATCCTTGGTTTATAGATACTGTATTCTGAAGGCATAAAATGTTTTACCTGTTCAGCCAATTTCATCTTTACTCTCCGGATTTTGTAAAATCATAAATTAAACTTCTATCAGCAAGAGACATATTTTTAATATAACAGTTATCCTTTATTATAACTTCACTTCCAATTATACTGTTTTCAATTTTACAGTTATTTCCTATTACAGTTTTCCTGAAAATTATAGAATTTTCAATTTCACAATTCTCTCCCACAAAACAGTCATCCCCTACAATTACCTTCCCTTTTATTTTTACACCATTTTTCACCATAACATTCTTCCCAACAACAAGTTTACCATCAACTGAAATATCTCCTGGAACATTTGAAGAAGAGTCAACATCTATATTTCTTTCACTCTTCTGATATGCAAGAGATATTTTCCCATCAAGAACATCAAAATTTGCTTTTTTAAACTTATCAATTGTTCCAACATCAAGCCAGTATCCATAATGAACATACCCGAACATTTCTTTCCCTTCTTTTAAAATCTGCGGAAATGTCTCTTTTTCAACTGAAACATTTTTATCAGGTGGGATTTCTTCAAGAACTTCTGGCTGAAAAACATAAACACCTGCATTTATAGTATCTGAAATAATCTCTTCTGATTTTGGTTTCTCAATAAATTTTGTTATTTTCCCATTTTCATCAGTAATAACAAGTCCAAAAGCAGATGGATTATCCACCTTGACCAGTCCTATTGTAACATAGGCATTTTTCTCTTTATGAAAATTTAAAATTTTCTCAAGATTGAAATCAGCCAGTATATCTCCGTTAAAAACAAAAAATGGTTCTTTCCCTTTCAAAAATTTATATGCATTCCTTATCCCACCAGCAGTTCCAAGTGGTTTACTTTCATAAGACAGATAAACTTTAAGTCCCATTTTTTTACCTATATCAACTATTTTCTTAAATTCCTCTCCTTTATACCCAACTCCTAAAATAATTTCATCCACATTATATTTTTTAAGAAGTTGGAATTGATATTTTATAAATGGAATATTAACAACAGGAAGAAGCGCTTTTGGAGTAGTTAAAGTAAAAGGTCTCATCCTCGTTCCAAATCCACCAATTAAAAGAAGTCCTTTCATTTCTACCTCCTTTTAAGTATGTCTAAAATGAGAACTAAAAGAAATCAAGAAAGACATTCACCACCTGTTTATATAATACCACAATCTCCCTTTCTCTGTAAAGAAAGTGTCCAAACCGGGTTTGGACATTTTCTAATTTTGTAGGGGAATGGAGAAGAATTTAACTGAATTGACAAAGATAACATCTGAGATTTCTTTAATTGGCATACATTTCTGGTTGGCAATTTCTTCAACAATATATCTTACTCTTGCAGGTTCATTTCTTTTCCCTCTTAATGGAGAAGGAGAAAGATAGGGACTGTCTGTTTCTGCCATTATCCTCTCAAGGTGAAAATTCTTTGCTATCTTTTTAACGCCAGAAGCATTTTTGAAGGTTATAATCCCTGTAAAAGATATAAAAAATCCATTTTCTTCACAATATTGAGCAAGTTTTTCATCAGACCCAAAGCAATGGAAAACAATTTTTTCAGGTAAATTCCCCTTCATTTTTTCAACAACTTCAATAATTTCATCTCTACTTTCTCTCTGATGAATAATTACAGGTAAAGAAAGGT
>QNCF01000102.1 GCA_003644395.1 Candidatus Omnitrophota bacterium | reverse complement strand
TTCTCTTTTTAATTTCTCCAGAAATTCCTTAGTCCCATCAGGATATGGGAAATTATTGTTTACAATTACAAGAGTGAATGGGTAATGAGTATGTTTGAATAAAGAATTTATGCTTTTCTGTGTAGCCTCTTTCCTTCCATATACAATCATATATATGACAACCTTCATCATAACATAAATATTTTAATTTTTTATCATCTTACCAACCAGTATCTTATATTAAATGGATAGATTTTCCTTGCCTTCCTTATATATTCATACCCCTCTTTTTTCTTTCCCTTTTTTATTAACGATTTTCCCAGTAAATATAAGCGATAGGCAAAAACAGAATTTCTACAGTTTTTCATAAAATCATCCCAGTGTTTTTGGAAAAGGAGTTTGTGAGAAAGAATATTATATTCTTCATTGGTGGAAATGGAAATTTTGCTCACATGCTGAATTGCAAGAGGTTCTTTTATAAAATAGAATTTACAGATTCTTGATAATCTTATCCATAAATCCCAGTCATTTATCCTGGGTAAATTTTCATCAAATCCCCCAACTTTTTCAAGATACTCTTTTCTCACACTTGCAGTTATTGTGGCGATAAAGTTTTTTTCAAGAATTAAATTGTGTATATCTCCACTCAAATTTTTCCTTAAGTATCGTCTGGAAGGGCGAAGAGAGATTTTTCCATTTTTTTCCTTTAAATAACTGCTGAAGGCCACTGCCCAATCCTCTGGTAAGGAAGAAAATGCTTCTGCTGTTTTTTTCAGTTTACCTGGAAGAAATTCATCATCATCGTCCAGGAAAGATATAATTTTTCCCCTGCTATTTTCTATTCCCTTATTTCTTGCATAAGAGGCTCCTTTCCCTCCACCTGTTTCAAAATACCTGATTTTTTCACTTTTAAACTCTTCAACAATCTTTTTTGAAGTTCCACCACCATCATCCACCACTATAATCTCATATTCTTCAAACTCCTGAGTGAGTATGCTTTTTATAGCTCTTCTCAACTGTTCATTTCTATCCTTAGTGGGAATCACCACACTTATAAGTGGTTCCATTTTTTTTCCCTGATAAGTCTCTGGAAAATATAATTTAACTTCTCCCCACACTTTTCTCCATCAAAATTTTTCTCCACAAATTCTCTTCCTGCTCTGGAAAATGAAATCCATTTTTCTCTGAACAAGACCAGGTATTCTATGGCTTCACATAACCTCTTTATATCTTCCGGAGGGACTATCAGTCCATTTTCTCCATCTTTTATTATTTCAGAAACTCCACCAACATTGGTAGCAATAACAGGAAGACCTGTAGCCATTGCTTCAAGAAGAACTCCTCCAAATGTTTCCTGAATGCTCGGCAGAAGGAATACATCCATCTTTCTCAAAATTTCTGCTGTTTCCGGATAAACTTTTGCTCCAAGCATAAAAATTCTATTTTCAAGACCATTCATAGTTATAAAATTTTTTATTTTTTATTGATGGCATTCTCCACTGATACTCTTTCAAATCAATTCCTGGATAATAAACAATTATTTTATTTTCAGGGAAACCAATTTTAATTAATTCTTTCTTCATATATTGAGAATTAGCAATTACAAGGTCAACTTTATTAATTATTTTCCGATAAATCTCCCGCTTTCTTATACCTGCCCGCAGGTCATTTCCATGGAAATTCACCACAATAAAGCGAACAATTCCGAGTTTTTTTAATATCAAAGCTATTTGAGCATTTCCCCCATAATGAACATTCGCTATATCAAAAGGAAAAAGATGAGAAAGTTTCTGAAGAGATGTGTAATAAAAGAAAGTCCTTCCACTTATTATGTCGGAAGGGTTATGGAGAAAGAAGTTTATGCATTTTGAAAATGATTTTAATGAATGAGATATAACTTTGTATTCTGCCATAATCTGAAAGAGAATCCTTCTCCATATTTTCCGTGGAATATGGTAAAAGTGAAGGTGAGAAAGAAGATTATATTTTTTTATGTGTTGATGAAGAGAAGAAAAATCTCCATAACGCGCAAGTATTTTTACAGTATTTTTTCTTTTAATTAACTCTACAATACGACGGAGTATAAAAGTCTCTGAAATTGAGGGAAAAACTTTTGCTATTACAAGGATTTTCATCTTTTTAATTTTATCATCCATGTATAATCCTGCCAAGAAAATGACAGATACTATACTCTTCTCAATAATCTTTTTATCTCCTTATCTTTATACTTCCAGAAGATTCTGTCATTCTCTCTTTTTTTTATAATCTCCTCTCTTTCCCTGAAAATCCAGAAAAAAACAGGGAAAACATACCATTTGAAAGAAAAAAATGCATGGATTGTTCTTCTTATTACAGAAGAAAAGATTAACATTTTATCATCAAAACATGAAAGACAAAATATAATTCTATTTCTGAATTTTATCTTTTCAACATACCTTTTATCCAGTCTTTTTGAAGTTGATTCACCTTCATGATAGACAATACTTTGTGGTTCTAAAATATTTTTCCATCCCCTTTTCCATGCCCTATACCCTATATCTCTATCTTCACCGTAAAAAGGAAAGTATAAGTGATGGAATCCACCGAGTGATAAAAATTTATTTTTATCATATGCAGAATAACCGCCAGGTGAATAGAGGATATACACGGGTTTATCAGGGATTTTTTTATTCTTGTATTCATTCAGATCAATTGCACTTACTGAGAAAGTATCTTTTCTCTCAAAATGTTTTAAAAGTGGAGAGATAAAATATTTATCAACTTTTACATCATTATTCAATAAAATAAAAATTTCATTTCTGCTTTCTTCCACTCCACAATTGCATGCAAATCCAAATCCTTTATTTTTATTTAATTTTATTACCTTCACATCTTTAAAATTTTTCTCTATAAATTCCACGCTCCCATCAAAACTCCCATTGTCAACAATTATTATTTCGTTTTCTTCACTGTGACATCTGGAAGCCTCGTAAACAGAAGGAAAATTCCTTTCCAGAAGTTCTCTACCATTCCAGTTTGGAATTACGATAGATACAGGCAAATTCATTTCTTTTCAAAAATTGCTCTCAGCACATCCTCAACCTTGATTTCTTTCATACATGCCATATTGTTGCAATTTTTTCTGTAACACGGACTGCAATCCACATTCTTGTAAATCACAATTGTATCAGAACTCGCATGTCTTTCAGGGTCGGTCGGCCCAAACAATGCAATTGTGGGAGTTTTAAATAAAGTGCCAATATGGAGTGGAGCACTGTCTGTTGTAATCAGGAATTTTGAATATTTTATCAAAAGGCAGAGTGTTAAAAAATCTGTTTTATTTGTTAAATCAATAGCTTTTTTTCTCATATAACCTGTAATTTTATCTGTATCATCACCTTTACCTATAAAGATAACTCTATATCCTTTCTCTATCAATATATCTGCAAGTTCAGCAAATCTTTCAGGAAACCATATTTTTGTCTTCCATTCAGGAGAGGCAAAAGGATGGATTGTCACATATTTCTTTTCTTCCAAGCCCATTTTTTTCAAAAATTTCTTAAATTCTCTTTCTTTTTCTGCATCTATTTTTACTTCATGAATAACAATATCTTTAATACCGAGTTTTTTAAAAAAATATCTGCGATATTCCTCAGGGCATAAATTTTTCTTTTTTGGAATGCCCTTGTTTAAAAAAATTTTCCCTATCGGTTTTTCGTAAATCCCTATTCTTTTCTTACCTTTAATTAAAAATGAGTAAAAATTTGTTTTTAAATTCCCCTGCAGGTCAAAAATCAAATCAAATTTCTCTTTTCTTAAAAATATCAATTTTTTAAAATCTTTCAAAAAGGAATTCTCAAGATAGTAAATCTTTTCAAAAATATTAAAATTTTCCATAACTCCATTAAATCTCTTCTTGGTTAAGAAAAAAATAGGATTATCTGAGAAATTTCTTTTGATAGTGAGAAAGTAAGGGATGGAAGTGATTATATCTCCAAGTGCTCCTGTTTTAATTATGAGAATTTTTTCAGGCATTTAAATCTTCAATTTGAATTTTCTTCTTCCTGTTTTTTTAATTATTCCTTTTTTAAAACACTTCTCCATCCTTGAATTTAAAAGGATATCAAGTACCTTTTCTTCATCTTTATCTCTCGGTCTTCTTCTTATTTTCTCTTCCTTATTCAACAAGAATAATTTTTCTTTTCTCCCTTTAAGAATTTCTTCATATTTAACTTTCCTCATCTTTAACTTCCTTTTTTACTTCCTCAAACACATCTAAAATTTCCTCTTTTTTACATTTTTTTTCAAGATAGTTAAAATCAATCTCAATATTCTTTAACTTCAATAATCTCTTTGCCCATTCTCTATCGCTTAAAGATTTCCACCATTTATAAGCATTTAATCTATCAACAATTAAGTCTTCAATTCCGATTATAAAAACTTTCAAATTATCTATTTCCACTTCTGTTATATTATTATATGCTTCTTCATCAAGTTTAGATGCTGGTATTTCTATGGCTATCTCTAATTTTTCATTGTACCAATGCCTTCCTTCTTTTTTAAAACCCCATTTTTCAAGAAGTTTTCCAATTATTTCATAACCAGTTGAAACAATATCTATATCAGAAGTTGAATAATAACCCATTGTATAAAATTCCACAGCATGTCCTCCAACAACAATCGGTTTTATATTTTCCTTTTCAAGATACTTTGTTAAAATTCCTACAAAATAAAGCCGTTTCTTAAATGGATTTTCTATTTTTTCTAATTTTTTAAATTCTGGAGGTAATTTTCTCATACTGGAATTATCTCCTCCTGCAGAACATTATATAAATTCGAAATTTCTCACAATTTAAACTTCCTTCCCTTTTAAAATTTCTTTTACAAATGAGTTTTCTTCTTTTATTAATTTTTCAAATTCTTCCTTGGTATAAATAATCAAATTCACGTCTATCTCTACATCATCAAAATATTCTATAAATTCGTCCTGTCTTTCTAAAAATTTTTTATCACTTTTTCTGACAATAATTGCAATATCGACATCACTGAAAGGGGTATAATTTCCCTTAGCAAAAGAACCAAAAACTATAATTTTTTCAACTTCTAACTTTTCCTTTTTTATTTTTTTACTTATTTCTTCTAATTTCTTTTCTAATTTTTCTTTATCTATTGAGTATATTTTTACACCATTCAAAGATTTCTCTTGCAGCATTTATTGCCTCCTTTGCTAATTTCTCATCAAAATAATCCATAGGTGCTCCTTCAGGAAAACCATTAGGGTATCTTGTTTCTATATAATATCTTGATAAAACTCTTCCGTAGTAAAAAAAATTTTCTGGAATTTCATACAGTTTATTCAATCCTTTTAATAAACCCAGAATAGAATGCCCTCTTGCTTCAAGATTATTTTTGTTATAAATACTTTTAAGTGCTTTTTCCGCTGCTTGCTGGGAGGAAAAACATGCCCACTCATAATCTTTTTTTTCACAGGAATATATTGCATGTTTTAAGTCATTTTCTGCCTGTCTGAACCAATCCTTACTCCTTTCCATATTTATATTTTAGCATACTTTTTAAGTTTTTAAAT
>QNCF01000101.1 GCA_003644395.1 Candidatus Omnitrophota bacterium | reverse complement strand
ACCACCAATGGTTGAAAAAAATACTGCTGTTCATGGAACTGATTTTACAGTAAGTGTTGATGCTGCTTATGGAATTACAACAGGTATTTCTGCATATGACAGAGCATTCACAATAAAACTTCTTATTGATAAGAAAACAAAATTAGATGACCTTGTAAGACCAGGACACATTTTCCCTATAAGAGCAAAAGAAGGTGGTGTTTTAATAAGAGCAGGTCATACTGAAGCATCTGTTGACCTTACTCGTCTTGCAGGTCTCTATCCAGCAGGTGTTATATGTGAAATAATGAAAGAAGATGGAACAATGGCAAAATTACCAGACCTCATTGACTTTTCAAAAAAACATAATTTAAAGATAATAACAATAAGGGACTTAATACAGTTCAGAAGAAAAAAAGAAAAACTTGTTGAAAGATTACTTTCTGTCTTTTTACCAACTGAATTTGGTGATTTTACTCTTTATCTTTATGCTGATAAAATAGAACAGAAACATCATATGGCTCTTGTGAAAGGAGATATAAAACAAAAAGACAAAAACGATAGCATTCTTGTAAGAGTTCATTCCCAGTGTATAACAGGAGATATTTTCCATTCTTTAAAATGTGATTGTGGAAAACAACTTTACAAATCAATGGAAATAATACAGAAAGAAGGAAGAGGGGTAATCGTATATCTGCCACAGGAAGGAAGAGGTATAGGACTTAAAAACAAACTTAAAGCATACCATTTACAGGAAAAAGAGGGACTTGATACAGTTGAAGCAAATTTAAAACTTGGTTTTCCTCCTGACTTAAGAGAATATGGAATTGGAGCACAGATTCTTGCAGACCTGGGACTGAAAAAAATTAGATTGTTAACAAACAATCCAAAAAAAATAATAGGACTTAAAGGATATGGTCTTGAAATTGTTGAGAGAGTTCCAATAGAAATAGAACCAACTCCATATTCTGAAAAATATCTTAAAACAAAAAAAGAAAAACTTGGTCATATGATAAAATTAGAGGATGAAAACAGATAAAAAATGGAGGGATAAATGAAAAAAATTGAAGGAATTCTTGACGCAAAAGGGAGGAAATTTGCTATTGTAATAAGCAGATTTAATGAATTTATTACAAAAAGATTGCTTGATGGAGCGATTGACTGCATTTTAAGACATAATGGGAAAGAGGAAGATATTGAAATAATATGGGTTCCAGGAACAGTTGAAGCAATTTATGCGATTGGTAAAATTGTAAACAAAGGCAAGTATGATGCTGTAATATGTCTTTCTGCTGTAATAAGAGGAGAAACCCCACATTTTGATTATGTCGCTTCTCAAATTTCAAGGGGAATAACACAATTCAATATGTTAGGCAAAGTTCCTGTTGCTTTTGGAGTTATAACAGCAGATACAACTGAACAGGCAATAGAAAGAGCAGGAACAAAGATGGGAAATAAGGGCTGGATGGCAGCACTGTCTGCTATAGAAATGGCAGACCTTTCTTCAAAAATATAAAAAGGAATGAAAAGAAGAAAAGCAAGAGAAGATGCATTGAAAATTCTTTATATGGCAGATATGAGGGGAGAAAAATCCTCTTCCTTGATTGATGAATATTATCTTGTAAACAGTAATGTGGAAGAAGAAGTTAAAAAGTTTACTGAGAAAATTGTAAAAGGGGTCTTTGAAAATATAAAAAAAATTGATGAAAAAATTTCTTCTGCAATTTTAAACTGGGATTTTAACAGATTATGCCTTGTTGACAGAAACATTTTGAGAATAGGAACTTACGAAATAATTTTTGCTGATGATATACCTTCTGTTGTAAGTATAAATGAGGCGTTAGAAATTGCTAAAAAATATGGGACAGATGACTCACCGAAATTTATAAATGGTGTTTTACATAGAATAAAAGAGGAGATGAAAAAATGAAAATATTAAAAAGTGCATTAATTTTCTTTTTATTTTTTTCGTTTTTTGCTCTTCCTGCAACAAAAAAGGTTCTGATGGTTATTGCTTTTGATAAATTCAGAGATGAAGAGTATTCAGAGCCAAGAAAGATTATTGAAGAAAATGGTTATAAAGTAGTTGTTGCATCCTGGAAAAAAGGTATTGCGACAGGTATGCTGGGGAAGAAAGTTAAAGTTGATATAACTTTAAAAGATATTAAAGTTGATGATTATGACGGAGTTATTTTCCCGGGGGGAATTGGTGCTTCAAGATATTTTGAAAACAAAATCGTATGGAGAATAATTCAGGAATTTCATAATAAGAAAAAAGTTGTTGGCGCATTGTGCCTTTCCCCTGTTATTTTAGCGAACGCAGGAATATTAAAAGGGAAAAAAGCAACCTGCTGGTTTTCAGTTGCAAGAATGATTAAGAAAAAAGGAGCAATTTACACAGGGAAAAAAGTTGAAATTGATGGTCTTATAATAACTGGCAATGGACCATCTGCTGCAAAAGAATTCGGAGAAAAATATCTGAAACTTTTGAGTTATAAATGAAGAAAAAAGCAATTTCTATTTTGATAAAAACAGTAATAAGTGGAACTTTTTTATTCCTTGTTATAAAAAAAATTGATTTTCGTCAACTTTTAGACATTTTCAAAAATTCAAATATTTATCTTGTCTCAATCGGTCTCTTAGTTTTTATAGGAATTTCTTTTCTCCTTGCTTTCAGATGGTTCTTAATACTCAAAATTTACTTAAAAAATAAAACATCTCTTTTTTATATATGGAAATTAACTATGATAGGTCTTTTTTTCAATATTTTCCTCCCTACTTCTGCAGGTGGAGATGCAGTTAAAATTTTTTATCTTGTAAAAGAAGATAAAAAAAAGTTTCTTCCAGGAATATCTGTTGTGACTGATAGATTTATCGGTTCTCTCACCGTTTTAACTATGGGAACTATTGGACTTATCTTTTCAGGAATTGATAATCTAAAAATAAAAATTTTCATCCCTTCTCTTACATTTATCCTTATTCTTTTTTACTTCCTTTTTTCAAATTCAAATTTTGCAAGAAAAATTTATGCCCCTTTTAAAAAAATTCTGCCTTCATTTCTGAATGAAAAACTAACATTTTTATATAACTCATTTAATTTTTACTTTAGAGAAAAAAAACTTATTTTTCTTTCTATAATTTCAAGTTTTTTTCTCCAGTGTATTTCAATACTTACAAATTTTATTATTGCATCCGGAATTATGAGAAACTTCTCTATTCCTGTTTCTGTATTTTTTGTCTATATTCCACTTATATGGCTTTCTACAATGATCCCTTCAATAGGAGGATTAGGAGTGAGGGAATTTTCTTATGTTTTCTTTTTCAAAAGTTATATGGGAAAAGAGAATGCATTTGCTCTATCTTTGATTTTTCTTCTTTCTATTTTTATTCAGGCAATAATTGGAAGTATAATTTTCCTCATAGGAAATCTAACCGCCGCGGTTAGAAAAGGAAAATTTTAAAATCCACTCTTTATTAACTTCTTTGACTTTAACTTTTTTCATTATTTTCAAAACATCTTCTTTTTCAGGCATTTTTGTCCCTTCCTCTTTTGCCTTTGCAGTTCCACAGGCAACAGCAAGGGATAAACATTCACTCATCTTTTTTCCTCTCTTAAAATTATATAAAAAGCCAGCAACAAATGCGTCTCCACATCCAACAGTACTTTTTACTTTTACTTTTTCTGCCTTCCCATATAAAATTTTCCCCTTTTTAAAAATTATCGCTCCTTTTTCTCCAAGAGTTAAAATTACAATTTCAATATTTTTACCAAAAAGATCCTTTATAACTCCAATTAATTTTTCCCCATCTTTTACTTTTTCTCCTGTTGCTCTTTCAAGTTCCCATAAATTTGGTTTTATAATATAAGGGCATCCTTTTATTGCTTCTTTCAAAATTTCTCCATCAGCATCAACAAAAGTTATAACATCTGCTTTTTTAACTATTTCAACTATTTTTCTATATGTGTTTTTCTCAAAACCATCAGGTAAACTTCCAGAAATTACAAAAATATCACCTTTTTTCAAACTTAAATTTTTAATCTGGTTAAAAAATATTCCTTTCTCTTTTTGGGATATTTCTGGACCTTTTTCATTAAACCTTAAAATTTTTCCGTCATCAGATATAAAATTATAAATATTTCTTATTCTCCCCTTTATTTTAATATAAAATGGTTTTATTCCCTCTTTCTCCAGAAGGTTTTTGTAAATATTATCTTTATCTGTATGGAATGTAATTGGAATTGATTTATCCCCCAGTTTAAAAAGCATTCTTGTAATATTAATCCCCTTTCCCCCGGGGTCAATTCTACTTTTTACAATTCTATTGATATCATCAAATTTTATAGAAGGGATATAAAAAGAATAATCAATACTTGGATTTAAAGTTAAAGTATAAATATTCCTTCTCACCGAAGGACTTTCTCCTTCAACGAAACTGGGATTGAGGTCTATATTTTCTTGCTTTTTTTCTCCTTCTTATCTGACTTGGTTTTTCGTAAAATTCCCTCTTTTTTATTTCCTTGATTATTCTTTCTCTTTCAACTTCTCTTTTAAATTGTTTGAAAATTCTATCAAAATCACTCATTTAGAAAATTCACCTCTCTTTCAATTTTCTTTTCAAATCTGGTCAATTTTAAATAATTTACTTCCACAATGCCTGCAATATTCCTCATCTAATGTATAAGTATCAACCATCAAGCAAACTCTACATCTTATTGTTACTTTCTTCTTTTTTAATTTCCTCTCTTTTTTCTTTGTTTTCATGGGTTATATCTCATTATAATACTTTTAAATAATTTTGTCAACTTTGGTTCAGCAGAATTTGCAACTTTAATTATTTCTTCAAGAGAAACAGGAACTAAAGCATCAGGAAGACACATATCTGTTATTACAGAGACACCAAAAACATTTAACCCTAAATGAACTGCTGCTATAACTTCAGTAACTGTTGACATACACACCATATCTGCTCCAATCAATTTTAAAAATCTGTATTCTGCTTTTGTTTCAAGATTTGGTCCTAAAACTCCAACAAGAACTCCTTTTTTTAATTTAATTTTTTCCTCTGTTGCTATATCTTCAGCAAGTTTTATCAATTCAGGTGTATATGGACTGCTCATATCAGGAAACCTCTCTCCAAATCTTTCGTCATTCTCACCAACAAGAGGATTATTCCCTGTAAGATTTATATGGTCAACAATTATAACAAGGTCTCCTTTTTCAAAAAGGGGATTAATACCTCCTGCAGCATTTGATTCAAACAATGTTTTAACTCCGAGTTGTTTCATCACTCTTATCGGAAAAGCAATCTGAACAGCACTGTATCCTTCATAAAGATGGAATCTCCCCTGCATAGCAACAACATTTTTCCCCTCAATTTTCCCGATAATTAAATTCCCAAGATGCGATTCAACAGTTGAAACAGGAAAATTTGGTATATCTTTATATGGAATTACAACTGTTCCTCTATTGTATTCCCAAATTCACCAAGACCTGTTCCAAGAATAATACCAATTTCTACTTTTTTCTCAACTTTTCCTTTTATATATTCAACTGCCTGCATAACTT
>QNCF01000100.1 GCA_003644395.1 Candidatus Omnitrophota bacterium | reverse complement strand
ATTGGAAGAATTATGTGAGGAGATAAGGCGATTTATTATAGAAGTTGTGAGCAAAAATGGTGGGCATCTCTCTTCAAATCTTGGAGTTGTTGAATTGACAGTCGGCCTCCATTATGTATTTGATATCCCGCCAGATAAGATTATATGGGATGTTGGTCATCAGTGTTATACCCATAAGATTCTGACTGGAAGATATGAAAAATTTAAAAGTTTAAGGAAATATAAAGGGATAAGTGGATTTCCAGAGCCGGAAGAAAGCCCTGCAGATATATTCCATACAGGACATGCAGGAACAGCAATAAGTTCTGCAACAGGACTTAAATTCGGACAGGATTTTTTGAAAGATAATAGCAGGGTTATATGTGTTATAGGGGATGGTTCCCTTACAAATGGAGTGACTTTTGAAGGTCTTAATTTCCTTGGTTCCAGGAAAAAGAATATACTTTTGATACTTAATGATAATAAGATGTCAATATCTCCAACAAAGGGAGCACTTTCTTATTACCTTACAAAATTAATCACATCCCCTATTATTGAAAAACCAAAGGAGGAATTCCTTGAAATACTTAGGAAATCATCTTCAATAGGGGAAGAAATTGCAAAATTCACAAAAGATATTGAAAAGAAAACAAAGTATCTGCTTGTTCCTGGTGTATTCTTTGAAAAACTTGGATTCAGATACCTTGGACCGATTGATGGACATGATATAAGGCAACTTATTGATATTTTGAAAAATTTAAGGGAAATAAAAGAACCTGTTGTTCTTCATGTGATTACAAAAAAGGGGAAAGGTTATAAATATGCTGAGCAGGACCCTTCAAGTTTCCACAGTGCAGGAAAGTTCAATATTGAAAATGGAAAATTTATATCAAAGGGAGAATTAACTCCAAGCCTTTTTGTGGGGAAATTTCTTGAAGAGATAGGAGAAAGGGAAAAAAGGCTGGTTGTCATTACAGCAGCAATGGAGAAGGGGCTTGGACTTGAAGGTTTTGCAAAGAAATTCCCTGATAGATTTTTTGATGTCGGTATTTCTGAATCCCATGCTGTTGTCTTTGCATCAGGTCTTGCAAAGAGTGGTATGAAAGTTGTGGTTGCTATTTATTCAACATTTTTGCAGAGAGCATATGACCAGATATTCCATGATATATGCCTGCAGAGACTCCCTGTTATATTCCTTATAGATAGAGCAGGTATTGTTGGAGAAGATGGCCCTACCCACCATGGAAATTTTGATATTTCTTATTTGAGAACTCTCCCATATTTGAATATCTATTCCCCATATTCTATTAAAAATCTGAAAGATATACTGATGGATGCTGTTGAAAAAGATTTAATAACAGCGATAAGGTATCCGAAAGCATCTTTACCTTATGATCTTCCACCTTCCATTTCAGGAAAGGAAAAGGGACTTGTTGCAATTATTGGTTTCGGAAGTATGGGTAAGGTTGCTTTTGAAGCAGGTAATATTTTGAGAAGAGAAGGACTTGATGTTGAAGCATTTCCATCATCAAGGATTAAACCGATTGATGAGAAAATAAAAGATATTCTTTTGAAATTTGACTTTATAGTGAGTGTGGAAGAAAATACATTAATTGGAGGAGCAGGTTCAGGTATTCTTGAGTATCTGAATGATAAAAAAATTACAAAAAGAGTTTTAAGGATAGGATTACCAGATAAATTTATTGAGCATGGAGAAAGAAATCTTCTTCTTGAAAAATATGGATTGACACCTGAAAAAGTTGCAGAAAAAATAAGGGAGTTTGTAAATGATTGAAAGGATATATATCCTTAATAACAAAAGGATAGAGGAGACAGAGAAAGAAAAGGAGAAATTGATTGATTTTTTAAAGAAGGAAGGCAAGACTGTTCAGCAGGATATAGATGAAAATACAGACCTTCTTATCACTCTTGGAGGGGATGGGACTCTCCTTAAAGGTTTCCATCTTGTAAAAATTGATAGGACTTTAATATTTGGAGTTAAATTTGGAAAGATAGGGTTTATGACGAATAAAGTCTCTGATATAAAGGAAAGTTTGAAAGATATATTTGATGGGAATTTTGTATTATCTGAAAGGATGGTTATTGGAGGGAAGGTAGTTTCTGATGGTAAAGTTCTGTATGATGATTTTTCTCTCAATGAAATAGTGATATTCAGAAAGGGTATAAGGATTATAGGTATAAGAGGGTTATTTGATGGAGATGAGTTTTTGAAAATAAGGGCTGATGGAATAATAATATCAACTCCTACAGGTTCAACAGCACATAACCTTTCTTCAGGAGGACCTATACTTTTCCCTGAAATTGAAGCAATTGTTGTATCTTTAGTCTGTCCATATACTTTATCTTCAAGGAGTATTGTTCTTCCAGCAGATAGAAAAATTTATTTTGAAATAGATGGGGAAGGTGAAATAATATTTGATGGACAGAGGAAATTTGATATAAACTCAAATTGTATAGTTGAAATTTCAAAATCAGAAAGGAAGGCAAGACTTGTTTTTACTGAAAATGTGAAATTTTTTGAAAGATTGAGGGAAAGATTTGGATTTTTTAAAAATTTTGTGTGATAAAAAAGGAGGGTAAGATGAAGATAGGAGTAATTCCTGATTGTTTAAGATTGCCGATAAAGGAAGCTATAAAGAAAGTAGCAGAGATTAAAGTGGAAGGCATACAGCCATATGCTACAAAAGGTGAACTTGACCCGAGAAATTTAACAAAGACAGGAAGGCAGGATTTTAAACATTTTGTTGAAAGCCTTGGACTTGAAATTTCTGCTCTTGTAGGTGATTTTGGTGAACCTGGTTTTGTTGACCCGAAAAGTGTGGAATGGAGAATAGAAAGGACAAAGGAAGTTATAGATCTGGCAGTTGACCTTGGAGTGAATATAGTTACAACTCATATAGGGGTTGTCCCTGAAGATGAAAATGATATAGCATGGAAAACAATGGTTGAGGCTCTTGGTGAAATTGGAACATATGCATATGAAAGGGGAGTTTTCCTTGCAACAGAAACAGGGCCAGAACCTGCAACTTTACTTAAAAAACTCCTTGACAAAATAGGGAATCCCGGTCTTAAAGTTAACTATGACCCTGCAAATCTTGTTATGGTAGCAGGGGATGACCCTGTGAAAGGAGTTTATACACTTGCAGATTATATAGTCCATACACATGCAAAAGATGGAATTAAACTTGAAAAGGGATGGAAGGAATTGCCACTTGGGGAAGGTGATGTGAATTTCCCTGAATATTTAAAAGCAATGAAGGAGATAGGATATAATGGGTTCTTCACAATAGAAAGAGAAGTTGGAGAAGACCCTTTAAGTGATATTATACATGCAAGAGACTTTTTGAGGAAACTTGAGAAGGAAATAGGGATATAGGAAATGGAAGAAAAAAGAGAACCTGTTGTGGCTGGATACTTTTATCCGGCAGAAAAACATAGGCTTGTTGGTATGCTTGAGAGATTTATTAAAATTGAAACAGAAGGAGAGAAAGTTATATCTATTGTATCTCCACATGCAGGTTATATATATTCAGGGGCAGTTGCAGGAGAAGTTTACAGTAAAATAAAAATTCCTGAAAGTGTAATAATAATCGGCCCAAACCATACAGGATATGGAGAGCCTTATTCAGTTGGTTCTTACAGTAAATGGATTACACCTCTTGGAGAAGTTGATGTTGATATGGATATT
Organism: Candidatus Omnitrophota bacterium; assembly: GCA_003644395.1. Taxonomy (GTDB): domain Bacteria; phylum Ratteibacteria; class UBA8468; order B48-G9; family JAFGKM01; genus B48-G9. Next base: position 1,927 of record QNCF01000100.1, on the reverse strand, counting down.
GTTGAGAGACTTGTTGAAAAAAGCAATTATCTTGAAAAGGATACTATTGCTCATGAAAGAGAACATTCGGTGGAAGTCCAGATTCCATTCCTTCAGTATCTGAGAAATGATGTTAAAATAATACCTGTTGTTGTTTCAGGGTATGTTGATAATCCTGCATGGGTTGAGATAGGAGAGACAATTTCAGATGTGATAAAGGAGAGTGGAAAGGATATTCTTATAGTTGCAAGTTCTGATATGACACATTATGAAAGTCAAAAAGAGGCGGAAGAAAAAGACCATTATGCGATTGAGGCAATACTATCACTTGATGAAAATGAGTTGATCAAAAGGATTGATGAGAAAAATATAACAATGTGTGGGTATGGTCCTGTAATTATTGCAATGATTGCATCAAAGAATCTTGGAGCAAAAGGAGGGCAACTTATAAAATATTCAACAAGTGGAGATGTTTCAGGTGATTATGACCAGGTAGTCGGTTATGCAGGGATAATAATTAAATGAATTTCTTTTTTTGGAATTTCTTCCTTTTTCTTAATTCATTTCTTATTTTAAAAAAATTAAGGAAAGGTTTCTCCTTACTCCATTTTTTAATACTTTACTGCTTCCAGATAGCCATAGTCTTTACAATCCTGGGTGGTTTCCATCTCCTTTATCCACTCTATATAACAATTTCCTTTTTATCAATTTTTTTAATCCTCATTTTTACAAAAAAAGAAAGGATAAATTTAAAATTTCCAGATATACCATTTTACAATTCCTCAATTTTGCTTGTTGTAATATCCTGTTATGCATTATCAATTTATTTCCAGAGTTTTTTACCTCCACTGACAACAGATGGTCTCCTTTACCATTTACCATTTGCCATCCATTATTACAAAACACATTCTCTTTCACTTCCCCCAATTTTCTTTTCAGATATTGCAATGACATATTATCCATTTGTTGGTGATATATTTTATCTTTTTGCAATATTTTCAAATAATGAGAGCCTTTTAAATTTTGTCCAGATTCCATTTATGGTAATAGGTGCTATTTCAGTATATCTTCTTATGAAGAAGAATAATTTTTCAGAAAGATTAAGTATTGCTGGTGCATGTTTATTTTCCCTTTTAAAACCTGTCTTTAAAGAATCTTCCCTCTGCTTTGTTGACCTTATAATGGCTTCAATGTTTCTTGCCTCTCTTTATTTTTTCTCATCTGGTAAAAAGGAAGATTTATTTTTTGGATTTTTATCTTCTTCAATTCTCATAGGCACAAAGAATCTTGGGATTATTTATTTCTTCTTCCTTTTACCTTTTATTTTTAAAAATTTTAAAAGAGAGTTTAAAATCCCATTATTTGCAGGCTTTCTATTTTTTATTATTACAGGTTTAAGCGGATATATCAGAAATTTCATCATTACAAAGAATCCTTTCTTTCCAGCAACAATTTCAATAGGAAAATTCAGAATTTTCCCTGGAATTTATTTATATCTGGATGGTAATTTATTCTCACATATAAAGAAAGTTTTTCTGCTTTTCTTAAAACCTGTCTCCCATATAGACCCTTCAGGTCCGATATCCTTTTTCCTTTTCTTCTTCCTGTTTTTATCAATAATTATTTCAAGAAAGGAAAGTTTTTATTTTAAATATATCCTTTTCCTTCCGATTATCTGTGTCTTCTCTTATTCTCTCATATTGCCAGAATATTATTACCAGATAAGGCATTTACTCCCGATATATGGAATTTTCCCGCTTGGAATTTTTTATCCTTTTAAAAGGTTTGAAAAATACTCCTATCTTTCTTTTTTATTCCTTTTCCCTGTCTTACTGGACAGTATATCTCCCAGAATAATTGTCTATATCATTATTATCTTTTTCTTCACAGAGAGTTTGATGTTTTTTTCATATAAGGCAGGAAGGATAAGAGAATTTTTCATTTTTTT
>QNCF01000099.1 GCA_003644395.1 Candidatus Omnitrophota bacterium | reverse complement strand
TAATATCAGAATTCTTAAAAAATAAGGGAGTAAATATTTCTCTTTTTAAATTAATTCCTGAACATAATTATTCATTTTTTAAAAACTGTCAACTTGCTCTAAAAGAAAAAGAAATCCCACTCAAAAAGATACCAGAAATTAATAATTATGATTTTTTATTCATAGGTTCACCTGTCTGGGCATTTAATATAACACCCGCTATCAGAACCTTTTTAAATAAATCAAACCTTTCCGGGAAAAATGTTTTTTTATTCACAACATATGGAAGCGGAATAGGAAAAGAAAAAGCAATGAGAAAAATGGAAGAAATTGTAAAAGAAAAGAACGGAAAAATAAAAGGGAGAGTTGAAGTAAAAGGAAAAAATGTAGATAAAGAGAAGGATAAAATTGAAAAAGAAGTAGAAAAATGTTTAAAAGAATAGAAACAGAGAATGCACCTTTTGCAATTGGACCATATTCTCAGGGGATTGTTTATAAAAATTTCATATTTGTTTCAGGACAGATACCTGTTGACCCTAAAACTAATAAAGTTGTAAAAGGAGATATTACAATTCAGACAGAAAGAGTTATAAAAAATATAGAAGGTATTTTAAAAGAAGCAGGAACAAATCTTGATAATGTAATAAAAACAACAGTTTTTTTGAAGAATATTAAGGACTTTGAGAAAATGAATTTAGTTTATGCATCTTTTTTCAAAAACAAACCTGCAAGAAGCACCGTTGAAGTTTCAAATCTTCCAAAAGGAGTTTTAATAGAGATTGAATGTATTGCAATAATAAATAGTAAGGAAAAAAGTTAAATACTGTATTGGATTTACAGGAGATTAAAATGAAATTTAGATTTCTGTATATTTTTGTGATTAGTTTTGCTCTGGGAATTTTTGCAAAAGATATTTACGACAGGAAAGAAAAAAAGAAAATAAATTTTTCTGAATGGCCTCAATTAAACTTCAAAAATATTAGAGTTTTAATAGCAAGTCATCCTTATCTTGCCTCTCAAGGTTTCGCTGGAGCGGAAGAATCAGAATTTGAAAATACCATAATAATTTTTCCGAATATAGATAAATTACAGCCCATTGTATTTTCAAATAAAAATGAAGGGTTCGGATATGTGAAAAAAAATATCAAAATATATTACCTTGATAAAAATTTCAGAATAATCGGGAAAGACATAATAAAAAAAGAAACAGGAATATCTTTTCCTCCTTCTGAATCTACGATTGCCATTGAAGGCCTTCCTTAATTCATTCCCCTATTATTTTTATTAAAACCCTTTTTGGTCTTCTTCCATCAAATTCACCATAAAATATCTGCTCCCATGGACCAAAATCAAGTTTACCATCAGTTATTGCAACAACAACTTCTCTACCCATAATCTGTCTTTTTATATGGGCATCCGCATTCTCCTCTCCAACATTATGAGCATATTGAGAAACTGGCTGGTGAGGAGCAAGTTTTTCAAGCCATTTTTTGAAATCACTGTGAAGACCTGTTTCATCATCATTTATGAAAACACTTGCTGTTATGTGCATCGCATTCACAAGAACAAATCCTTCTTTAACTCCACTTTCATCCACTGCTTTTTGAACTTCTCTTGTTATATTTATAAATTCTATTCTGTTTTTTGTATTGAACCACAATTCTTTTCTATATGTTTTCATCCTTTCCTTTCTTTTCTCTCTTTGACTGTTTATATGACATATCAAGCATATATTTAACCACTCGCTGAATTATTCCAAGTGATTCAGAATTCTGTTGAGGTAGCAAAAAAATTACTTTTTTTAAATAAATTTTTGAGTTAACCTTAAAGATTTCAAAACCAATGTATCCACTTCCGAATTTTTCAAACTCTACTTTAAAAACACTCAAAAACCCTTTCTTATTCTGAATTTCCTCAAAAGGTCCAGGATAAATAGCAAACTTATAAAACATTTCATCAATTTTATTCACTGTGTAGAAACTTTTTATTTCTCCAAGTTGTCCCATTACATATTTTATTCCATTTATAACTGCTTCTCTATCATTTTCTCTGTCTGTCATATCATAATCGGAAGGAATATAAAACATAGAGAAAAGTTTTTCATAGTTTCCAGTAATTAATGTAAAAAATGCCTTTTCACTGAATTTATTTATATTATTAGAATCCAGAGGGAATGAATATTTGAAAAAACAAAAAATAATAGAAAAACAGGTTATAAATATTTTACTTTTGCAATTCATTTATTTCTCCTCCTTACTTAAAATTTTAAATTTTCTAAATCCATTGTCAAATATGGTATAATAAAAAAAAGGAGAAGAAAATGAAAAAGGGGTTGTTTCTTTGGGTATGTTTTTTGTTTTTTATTTCTTCAAATCTTTTTGCTTTATCCAGAAAATCATTGAATGAAAGGATTAAACTTGCTGAAAATCTGATTGATTACTTCACTTCATCTCCGGATAGAAAAATACCTGCTGAACTTTTCGAGAGAGCGGATGCTATTATTTTTATGAAACAATACAAAGGCGGATTTGTTCTTGGAGGAAAAGGAGGAAATGGAATAGTTATAGCAAAAGATAGGAAAACAGGGGAATGGAGTCCACCTGCTTTTGTAGCAAATGCAGAAGGGAGTTTTGGATTTCAGATAGGCGGTCAGGTAATAGAAGCAATCCTTTTAATTATGAATAAAGAAGGACTTGATATGCTTCTTAAGTCAAGAATAAAAATTGGGGTTGACCTTTCTGCAGCAGCAGGTCCATACGGAAGAGAAGCAGGAGGAAAAGTTGGACCAGGGACAGGTATTCTAATTTATTCAAAAGCAAAAGGACTTTACGCAGGAGCATCAATAGAAGGTGGAGTTCTTGTTCCTGATGAAAAGGCAAACGAAATATTTTATGGCAAAGGAATAAAAATAAGAGACATATTAATAAGAAAAAAGGTAAAAATGCCAGAAGAGGGTAAAAAATTAATTGAAAAACTTGAAAACTATTTAAGAACTGAAGAGGAGGTAATTAAAAAGGAAAAAGAAAGTAAAGTAAAAAAGGAAGAGGGAAATAAAGAAGAAAAAGAAAAAAATAAAAAGTCAAAGAAAAATGAAAGTGATAAAGAAATAATTAAGAAAATAATTGAAGAAAAATAAAATTTTTTAATGAAAATCTGCATTAAATTCACCTGTGAGAAAGTTTTTATAATGGGGAAACAGAAATACTGGATAGATTAAATTTAGTGGATATTACAGTTTTTTTGATTTTTAAGGAATTAGCAGTTTCTGGTTAGGATAAATCACATCACTTTTTAATTTATTTGCTTTTTTGATTTTTCTAACAGAAGTATGAAATTTCCTGGCAATTTTACTGAGATAATCACCTTTTTTCACAATATAATATTTCTTTCCATTTTTTGATAATATTTCTTTACCAGAGATACCAGTATTTTCAATCTGTAAAATTTTATTTTTTAAAAAGTGAATTTGACTTTCCTGCTTTGTAAGTTCGTCCAGAAATATACTGGAGTTTTTATTCAACTTTTTTTCAATCTGAATATTTTTCAACGAGTTTTTATTAACTGCATCAGAAAGTTTCTTAATATTCTTAACAATCTCTTCCTGTGATTTTTTTAATGCAGAAAGGTCTTTTTGAATAAGAGTTAATGAGTTATTAAGAGTTGCTATTGATGAAATGATATCATTATATGTTTTTTTCAATCCCTCTATGTCTCTCTTTATCTCCACTTTATGTGTTTCAAGTCCTTCTTTCTGTTCATTTATTTTTCTGTCAAGATTATAATTCGTTTCATCTATTTTACCTTTCAAAAGATTTATTTCATTTTCAAGAGAAGATAATTTTTCAACAATTACTGCCCTATCTTTTTTTATTGTTTCAATTTTTGAATTTAATGTATTAATTTTATCATTGTAATCATTTTCAATCTCAGAAAATTTACCTGCAATTGCTCTTGAAGTTGAATAAAGGTCCTTCTCTACATAAGAAACTTTTTCCTGAACAGAAGAAATATCCTCTTTCGTAGCAATCGATTCACATCCCACAAAAATCAATGGTATAAAAAGAAATAAAAAATACTTCTTCATTTATAATCCTATTCACTAACAATTTTAAATTCACATCTTCTATTCTTTGCCCATGCCTCTTCGCAGTGTCTCGGGTCAGCAGGTTTATCTTCTCCATAACTAACTGTATAAATTCGCTTTGGAGAAATCCCATAATTTATAAGAAAATTCCTTGCACTTAAAGCCCTCTGTTCACCAAGAACAAGATTATATTCTCTTGTTCCTCTTTCATCACAGTGTCCTTCTATAAGAATTTTTACATCAGAATGTTTTCTCAAATAATTCCCTATTTCTTTTAATGTTTTAATTGCATCTTCCTTTAAATTATATTTATCAAAATCAAAGTAAATGTTTTTGAATATTTTTGTAAGTTCTCCTCCTGCTTTTTTAATTTCTTTCTCTGGAGGCAATTTTTCAGGAGGAACCTCTCCCTTTTTCACAATCGGTGTTTCTTCCTTTTTTTCTGTTACTTTTGGTTTCTCAACTGGCTTTTCAATTTCTTTTATTATCTCCTGAATCTCAGGAACCTTCTTTGCTTCTTCATGCTTTTTTATCTTTTCTGCTCTTCTCTTCTGTGGACATTGACATCCTGCAAAGAAACCAACAACTGTTAAAATTAATACAACTTTTATATACTTCATATCATCCCCCTTTTTTCTTTTTTATTATATTCCTTTTGAATAATTTGTCAAAATTTTTCCCAATCAGGACTGAAACTATTATACCCTTTTCCTGTAAGATATCTCGTTTCTCCTGTAAAAACATCTATTATACACAATCTTGACGGGTGTATATCTGTCTTTGAAAAAACAATATGTCTGCTATCAGGTGCCCATGATATTGCTTCTGCACCTTTTGAATTTCCAAGAAGTTTTGTTTTCCCTGTTTCTATATCATAAACTGCAATTTTAAAACCACTTTTTAAAATTACATAAGCAATATATTTTCCATCAGGAGACCATTTAGGACAAGTGGCATAAGTAGAAATATAACTTATTCTTCTTACTCCAAATCCATCTTTATCCATTATAAAAATCTGAGGGCTTCCATACCTATCAGAAACAAAGGTAATTTTTTCTCCATCAGGAGAAAATGAAGGAGAACTGTCAATTCCTCTATAGTTTGTTAACTTTCTTATTATTTTTCCATCAGAAGTGGTTAAGTAAATTTCTGGATTGCCTGATTTACTGAGAACAATTCCAAGTATATTTTTATTTTTACAGGTTGCAATACAGGCATTCAATCCAGGATACTCAAAAACTGTTTCTTCTTTCCCAGTCATAAGGTTACGCCTCTCTATTTCGGGCGACCCATTTTTATATGATACAAAATAGAAACTTTTTCTGTCAGGAGACCACCTGGGGAAATTAACAAGGTAGTTAAAATTCGTTATTTGTTTTACATTCTCTCCGTCATAATCAGAAGTATATATCTGGTATTTCCCTGTTCTATCAGAAACAAAAAGAATCTTACTTCTTGCAATTCCTGTCTTTCCTGTGAGAGCAAAAACAATATCATCATTCACAGTATGAGCAAAGTATCTGGAGTTTTTCAACAACATATAATTTTTTTCAAAAAGAACCTTTTCCTCAAGATTATCAAAAACACTTAC
>QNCF01000098.1 GCA_003644395.1 Candidatus Omnitrophota bacterium | reverse complement strand
TTTAATCGGTTTTGAATCAAGAAGAAATATTGTCTTTCTTTTCAATTCACCACTTATGGATACAGATGAAAAAACAATATTTGCAAAAATCAGAATTATTGAGGATAGAAGGAATGAATAAGTCACAAATATTTTGAATTTCCCTTCAGCAGTCCCGTCTCCCTGAAGATTAAGACATAACAATGGAATAAGGAAAATGATTAGTGTCAGAATTAAAAATCCTGGAGTAAAAATATATTTTTTTATTGTGATATAAACGACCGAAAATATTTTACGTATCATCCTTATGGAGTAATTTTTGGAGCAGTTCCTTATCTACTTCTTTCTTCTCCTCCTTTTCCTTCTTTTCATAAACTGCCTCTTCCTTCTCTTTCCTCTTCTCAACAATATCTAAGAAAAATTTCTCAAGTGAATTTCTTTCCCCCTTATAAGGAGATAAAAGTTCATCAACCTTTCCCTCTGCCAATAATTCTCCCTGATAAAGGATGATAATTCTGTCACATATACTTTCAATATTTGCAAGTAAATGGGTTGATATAAGTATTGTTTTCCCTTTCTTTTTCAGGTCAACAAGTATATTTTTTATTTCATTATTTCCAATCGGGTCCATACCATTTGTTGGTTCATCAAGTAAAAGGAGGTCAGGGTCGTTTATAAGAGATTGGGCAAGACCAAGTCTTCTCATCATTCCTTTTGAATACTCTCCAACAGGTCTTGTCTGGTAACCCTTCATTCCAAACATTTCAATTAAATAATCTATCCTTTCCTTTCTTATATTTGAAGGCAGATTGAATACTTTCCCGTAAAAATCAAGTGTTTCACGAGCATTGAGATATGAATAAAGATAATCTTCTTCAGGAAGATAACCTATAAATCTTTTTGTAAATGTATCTCCAGGTAGTTTTCCAAAAACACTTATTCTTCCCCTTGTTGGATAAAGAAGCCCAAGAATTAATTTCAGTGTTGTTGATTTCCCGCTCCCATTAGGGCCAAGTAATCCAACTATTTCTCCCTGATTTATTGAAAAAGAGAGATTTTTAAGGGCTATAACTTTTATTCTTCCCCAGAAATCCTTAAATATTTTTGTTACACCATCAAGCCTTATTATTTCATTCATATTTTACAAGACGCGCACTGTTAAAAATTACTATAATTGAACCTATTTCATGGTATAAAGCAGCAATAATTGGAGTAAAAATCCCTGCCCCTGAAAATATAAGTCCCAGCAGAATAAATATTCCTGCAAGAGCAATATTCTGGTAGATTATTCGGTTTGCAATTCTTGAAATTGATAAGAAAAACGGGATTTTTTTAAGATTATTTGACATAAGAGCAATGGAAGAACTGTTTATTGCAACATCACTCCCCATAGCCCCCATTGCAATACCTATATCAGAAGCAGCAAGCGCAGGCGCATCATTTATTCCATCCCCTATCATGAGTATCTGATGCCCTTTCTTTTTTAAATTTTCAACAACTTCAAGTTTTGTTTCTGGTAAACATTCAGATATAACTTCTTCAAATCCAAATTCTTTACCTATCTTTTCAGCAACCTCTCTTTTATCACCTGTTAACATAATCAATTTCCTTATATCCATTTTTTTAAGTTCTTCTGCTGTTTCCTTTGCTTCAATTCTCATCTGGTCTTCTATTCCAATCCATCCATAATATTTTGAATCAATAGCAACATGCAAGATGCTCCCTGTGGATTTTTTAATTTCAGGGACCTCTATTCCATTTTCTTCAAGCCATGAACTTCTTCCAACAAGGACTTCTCTATTTCCAACTTTCCCTCTAACTCCCTTCCCTCCAATTTCCTCAAAACTTTCAGGTTCCCCAATTTTAACATTTGCCTTTTCTGCAAGTTTTCTGACAGCCTTTGCTAATGGATGTAAAGAATGTTTTTCAACTGTTGCCACATAATACAAAAACTTTTCAGGAGATATTTCAACAACAGGATTTAATGAAGTTACAACAGGTTCTCCAGTTGTAATTGTTCCTGTCTTATCAAATATAACAACATCTATGTGTGGAGCAATTTCAATTTTGCTTGGTTCTTTAATCATTATTCCAGAACGCGCAGATGCAGATAATACTGCAATTATAGCAGTAGGTGTTGCAAGTAGCAAGGCACATGGAACTCCAACTATTAAAGCAGAGATTGCTCTTAAAGCATCTCTTGTGAAGAAAAGTATGAGACATGCCACCATCAGAATTACAGGGATATACCACTGGACATACTTTTCCATCAGAGTTATTATAGGTATCTTTGTCTTTTCTGCCTGGAGTATTAATTGTTTAACTTTTCCAAGTGTTGTATCTTTCCCTGTCTTCATTACCTCAACATTGATTACACCTGTTAAATTTACTGTCCCTTCAAATACCTGATCTCCCTCAAATTTATCAACAGGTAAAGATTCTCCTGTAATTGAAGATTCATTTACTGTTGTTCTTCCTTTTATTATAATTCCATCAGCAGGTATATTTTCACCTGGTTTAACCCTTATAATATCTCCCTTTTTAAGCTCGCTAACCATCACATCTCTTTCATTTTCTCCTTCAACAAGATGAGCGGTTGGTGGAGTTAATTTTAAAAGGGATTCAATAGCCTCTCTTGCTCCAAGAGTTGTTCTGTGTTCCAGGAGGTGTCCAAGTGTAAGAATGAATGCAACAACACCTGCAGTAACATAATATCCCAGGGCAATACATGCAAGGACAGCGATACTTGCAAGTTCAGTAAGTTTCAGTTTACCTGTATAAAATCCTTTGAAAGCATTCACAATCATTGGCAATCCAAGCAAAATCACACCAATTAAACTGCTTGTTCCGGCAATTTCAGGTCTGTTTGGGAATATATGTGTTGCTATTGATGCATTTATGATGAATATTCCACCTATGAATGTGAATATCAAACGCCTTATCAATTCCCTTTCTTCTTCATGCACCCCTACAGGCTGGTAAATCTCCTTTTCCATTTATTCACCCTCTTTCCACTTCCTTGGTCTCCCTATGATTATTCTTAATTCATTTTCTCCTGTTGGTAAAGGTTTATTTAAAATAAATTTATCCTTTAATTTTTCAAGAATCTCTTCAATTTTTTCCTGATAGAAATATGAAAGGTAAACATCAAGTTCCTTGCTTCCCTGTTTATATCTGCTTGTTAATTTCTTTATGTAATCAGCATCAGCTCTTGCTTCATTAACAACTTCACTGTAGTAAGAATTTGCCTTGCTTATAATTTCTGCTGCCTGACCCTTTGCAATATTAACAATTCTGTTGGCATATGATTTTGCTTCATTTATCTTTGCACTCTTAATCTGTTCTGCTTTTACAACTTTATTGAATGCATCAGCAACCTGTAAAGGAGGGATTGAACGGTTGAGGTAAACCGCAACAATTTTCAAACCAGTGGATAGTTTATCAAGGATTTTCTGCGCTTCAATCTTCACCATATATGAAAAACTTTCAAGTTTTTTTCTCAATGCATCGTCAACATTTAATTTTCCACCAACTTTAATTATTGCATATGATATTGCACTTTTTATCAATTCCTCCTCATCAGATATATTTGTAATATAAAGAATTGGATCATCAATTTTATATTCAATATGCCACAGAGTATGTATGATATTTTTATCCCCTGTGATCAGATATCCATGTAAGTAAGGAGTTAAAAATGGTGTTGGTTTCTTTTTCTTACCAATGTCAGGACTCCAGAACCTTTCAAGTTCTATAGACTTTACCCTTTTTACAGGGATTTTTATAACTTTATCAATGGGTTCAGGGAATGCCCAGTGGAATCCCGGTTTTAAAATCCTTTTCTCACCGACACCTTTTATTCTTCCCCATCTCAATACAATAGCCACCTCATCCTGTTTAACAGTAAAGAAACCTGAGAAAAGATAGGATATTATCAATATAAAAATTAGAAATTTTAAGAACTGGAAACTTATCTTTAATGCCTTTGAAAAATACTGTAAAGCAAGATTTTCTCTACTTTTTTCTTCCATATTTTTTCTCCAGGTATTTCTTATCTATCAATAAATCGTAAGGAGGTGTTCTGCTGTCAAGTATAACAGTTGAATTGTTTTTCAATGTATTTTCTAAAGCCCTCAGTTTCCTTAAGAAAATAGCAAGTTCCTCATTCTTTGTGAATATATTGTAATACCTGGCTGCAGCAGCATCTCCCTCACCCCTTATCTTCATCGCTTTTGCTCTTGCCTCTGCAAGTATTTTTTCTTTCTCAGCATCTGCCTTAGCCTTTATATAACTTGCCATACCTTCTCCTTCTGCCAGATATTTCTGTGCAATTCTTTCTCTTTCCTTTCTCATTCTTTCAAATACATCCTCTGTTACATCCTGTGGAAACTGCATCCTTGTAAAGAGAATCTCCAGAATTTCAACTCCATATATTCTTTCTGCTTCTTTTGTTGATAATTCCTTTATCTTTTCCTGCATCTCATCAATTTTCAGCAATTCTTCATCAACATTTATCAGATTTGCAAGTTTATATGTCCCTATTATTCCATTCTTATAATTCCTGACAAGAGATACAAGTTTTTTCTCAGCAGATTCCTTATCACCCACTGATGTGAAGAATTTGAGAGGATCTTTAATTCTCCAGAATATTCCAACTGTCAGAATTATATTTTTCCCATCAGAAGTATATGTCTCTTCCATTTTTGTTTCAAGAACCTGTATCCTTGTATCAAATATGTAAACTTCCTGTATGGGCCATGGTGCTTTCCAGTAAAGGCCTGGTTTTTCAATAACTCTGACAGGTTTACCGAAAGTTGTGACAACTGCAGTTTTTCCAAGAGGAACCTGGAAAGCAATTAAATAGATGAAAAGTATCAGAAAAAGCAAAAATCCCAGTGAAAATGAATATGGATTCAATTTTTTCTTCATTTTTTCTCCTTTGTTTCACCTTCTAATGGAAGAATTTCTGGTAAAGGTGTCTTTTCAAGATTTATTATAGTAACATTTCTTTCTCTATTTCTTGATGAAATAACAATGTATTTTGTAGGGTATGATAGTGATTTTTCAAGAACCTTTAAATAATGTCTGTATTTAAAAATTACTGGATTTTTTCTGTATGCTATAAGGGCTTTTAAAAATGCCTCTCTCTGCCCCTTTGATTCCACCGCTCTTACAAATCTATAAGCTTCTGCTTTTACCTGTGTTTGAGATGCTTTGTAATTTGCCAGTGTTAATTCTTTATTCCTGTAAGCTTCGGCATCAAGAATAGATGCTTCCTTCCTTTCCATTGCTCCAACAACTTTTTCAAAACTTCTTGCCACTTCAACAGGAGGATGTACATTCCCGAGATTTATAAGGAGTATTTTAATTCCAAGATGGTGTTTATCAGCCTCTTTTTGCAGTATTTCTTTTAAAATATCAACAACTTCCAGTCTTTTTACTGTTAATATTTCATGGAAATCAACTCCCATCATTAATCTTGTGAATTTACTTCTCACAATACTTTCCAGAACTTTATCTGGTTCAGAATGTAGATATGCATATTCAAATAATCTATCCGGGTCAATCTTATAATAAACCCATACAACTCCACTTAAAAAATTCACAGGGACAGTTGTATATCCTGGAGAAGCAATCTCTTTACTTGCAATTATCCACTTAAATTCCTCTTTGAAATGTCTTTCTGTCCATAATAATCTTTCTCCCTCCTCCCCTTTAGCACCAATCCTTATGGTTGTTATTCTCTCAACATCATA
>QNCF01000097.1 GCA_003644395.1 Candidatus Omnitrophota bacterium | reverse complement strand
TTATTAAATCTCAACGCAAATTCATATGTTGCTTCGTATGTCTTTATGCCTATTAAACCCACTTTTGTCCGTCCCAACAATCCAAACTCTTGGTCAGAAACAACTTTTATGGACAAGGGTTCAGAAGTTCCTATATTTATGTTTCGGAGGTATTCTACACCTCCTTGCCAAGATACCGCGTTATCTAATCCTGAAGTTGTTATATCTCTCAAAAATTCAAAAATATGGACAAAATTGGACTTCCCAGATGCATTAGCACCGATTATTACATTGAATTTCCTGAGATCAACCCTTACCTCTTTAAAACTTTTAAAGTTTTTCACTTCTATTCTTTTTATGCTCATCTTTCCAACCTCCTATTTATTTGGGCAATGACGGATAACTTCTTCGTATACAAATAGTGAGGATATGGAACTGTTCGTATATACATCCTCTGCCCCAACATTATTCTTTGTTTTTATTCCTATGTTTCATCTTTCTATGTTCCATTTTACCCCCTCGCAATCTATCAGGTCAAATTTCAGACTCGGTTTTGATTTTATTCTAATTTTCTGTCAAGTTCTGTAATCTCTGGGAATTTTTCATGGTTTGAATCTTGATTTAATAACAGGAAATCCAAAGACAGTAAATTTTAATGCATCGTCTTCTGGGCATTGTTCAACACATCTAAGGCAGAGTATACAATCCTTACTCAAAACATTCTCCTTTTCCTTCTCTTTATAGACTATATCAAGTTCCATTGGGCAACATCGTGCACATATTCCGCAACTGGTACACCGGTTAACATCTTTCTTCAAAGAAAATGGTGACCATCGGTTAACATGGAGTAAACTCATAAGTAGCCCCAGAGGACATACTCTGCACCAGAATCTTCTTATAAAGGTAATTCCAGCTATGAAAACTGAAAAGACAGTTATGGAGGTATATGATATAAATTCAGTTAGGAGTGAAAATCTGTTTATATACAAAAAGTCTTCCCTTTTGCCCTGAAGGAGAGGCAATATATGTCTTGCAGGACAGATCTGACAGAATGGCAGTTCAAGATCTATACTGAAGCGGTATAAAGGACAGAATGGTCTTCCAATCAAAAAGGAAAAACCTGTTGCCAGGAAAAGGAAAATATAACCAAAAATTCGCAGAACTTTTTTACCTTTTTCTGAAACAGATATATAAGGGATACCGAAAAGAGACCTCAAACGGATGAAAATATCCTGTATTGTTATCAGAGGACATACCCATCCACACCATATCCTTCCAAGAAGAACAGCAAGAATTAAAAATGGGATGGAATAGATAAGAGCCCTTTTTGGGTCAGTTGCCAGAAGTCTCTGAAGGTCGTAAAGGAAACACAAAAGTATTGGTTTTTCATTATAATGGCAGGCCAAGGCAGGTAAAGGAGGTTCAATATCCCTTATTACTATTCTTCTCCAGCCAAAAAGTATTCCTCCATATAGAAGAAGAAAAAAACATATAAGTTGCACTGCAAATCTTATATGGGAGATTCTTATCTTCATTTTAAAGTTATTGCAACTATTCGAATTTTATCATTTTCTGGAAGAGTTATCCTTATCAACTTCTTTTTTCTTTTAAGTTTCAAAGAATAATGGAACATCCATAATGGTTTCCTTGGATTATCAAATTCCTCCCCATTGCACATATGGATTTCTGCATCTCTGTAGACAGGTTCATGTGTTCTGTCTCTATTTATCCAGTCAGAAAATTCAACTGTTTTTATTATTTTTGTTCTGTCATCATATTCAAGGATAAATTTCCCCTTTTCATTTTTACCACTTACAGAGAAGGCCAAAAGGTGCATGGAGCTGTAATTCCCTGGGTTTACAATTTTTAATTTCTGTCCATATGTCTTTATCACTGTACGGAAAAAATCTATATCTTGGCGCTTTTTAATATATGGTAAGCATGGGAACTGGAATTTTATCCTCACATTCCTTGGGCATGCAAGTATATCTGGTAAGTGCTTCTCCTCCCATGCATACCCTTCCTTTATATCGCTCATATTATTCACATACCTGACATGGTCTCTTGTTATCCCGTAAACATTATATACTTCAACAAGGTCAAGATATCCTTCCTTATGGATTTTAACCTCAAATTCCTTCTTCCCCTTCAATGCGGAAAGATGCTGTGAAATGATTATCTTCCATTGCTCATCAGGAGATATTTTCAGACAATTCTCCCATATTTTTATAGCCTCATCCTTTTTCCCCATGCATTCATATATCTTTGCCATTAAAGAATAATACGGCATATATCTTGGATTTTGAGAGATATATCTTTTAAGAATCTTGATTTCCCTTCCAAAATCTTTCCTCTGGTAATCCCCTTTTGTAAACATCTTCCTTACTCTTAAATAATTTTCCCAATCACCACCATATACTTGCTGAATTAGTAAAAACAAAGAGAGGAAAATAATTTTTTTGCTCATTTCCTCAACAACCTTTTTAAAGCCCTGATAAGCCTTTTATCTCCAGGATTTCTCTCAAGTCCCTTTTCCCAGATTTCCTTTGCCTTTTCTGGCTGATTTAATTTTAAATAGACTTTTCCAAGCATATAATATGCTTCAGTAAATGTCGGGTCTATGGATATTGCACGGTGATAAGAAAGTTTTGCATCCTCAAGTTTTCCTTCCTTGAAATATCTATCTCCCAGTTTCTTATGGTCATTTGCATAATCACGAGCCATTATCTCTGCCATACGAGCATCAGCATCTGGAGAACATCTACATCTGACTGCATTTATATAATTCTCTCCATCTTTACCTGATTTACTTTCCAGAGCAAGTGGTTTATAAGGTGCATAACCATATTCCTCAACTCCAAATTTTGAAATTTCATTCTGAAACTCAGGCGAAGTAACAAATTCAACAAATTTAATCGCATCCCTATAATTCACACCTCTGAATCTTTTTGGATTTATAATCATAACCTCCCATACATCCTTAAGAATCTCCCCTCCCTCCACGAGAATCTTTAAATTGAGGAAATCCTTCTCAGCCAAAAATGTTGGTCTATCAGCCAGATAATAACAGCCCATTTGAGATGCCATACGAAGACTTGGTTTATTGCTCAATCTTGCAACGATATACCATTTACCTCTTGGTTCATAACCTGCCATTCTCCACAGTTCCTCCTCAACCACATTCTCACAGGAAAGGTCACCACGGGAAAGGAAACGGGCTTTATTCTCATAAATTTTCTCAAGTGCTTTCAAAATATCTTTACATTTACCAGCACCTGCAGGGTCATCTGGAGGGCCAACCAAAACCCAATCACTTTCCGCCACCTTCCTTCTTTCCACAACTATACCTGCCTTTTCAAGTTTCTCCATATCAGGATGTGCATGTAGAAGAACATCAATCCCTCCTTCTTTAATCTCATTAAAAGCCTCTTCCATACACCTGTACCTTGGCTGGATCTTTATATTGTACTTTTTTTCAAACCTTTCCTGGATAAAGTAGGCAAAACCTGAATCACCAAGCCTTGTTCCAAATATTACTGTCAGTTTCCTTTCTTTCTTCTTCAGACCACATCCTGAAAAAGCAAGGAAAATAATGAGGGGAAAGAATATTTTAAACCATCTTCTCATTTCAATTTCCACCACAACAATTTTATCTTTTAATTATTAACAGTGTCAAACAGATCAACGAAAAGGTCATAATCGGAACTTCCTGTAATTTGAAGATTATAAATTTCACCAACTTTTAATTTTTTCCCTCTTATATAAACCTGACCATCCACTTCAGGAGCATCATACCTTGTCCTTCCAACCATAAAGTTTTTTTCCTCTCTTTCAACAATAACTTCAAGTCTTTTCCCCACCTTTTCTTTCAGTTTATTTTTTGATATCTGTCTCTGTATCTCCATTAACAAATTTTTTCTTTCCTCCTTCACCTCTTCAGCAACCGGGTCACCAAGATTATAGGAAACTGTTCCCTTTTCTCTTGAATATTTAAAAACTCCGATTTTATCAAACTTTACACTTTTCACAAAATCAAGAAGGCAATTGAAATGGCTCTCATCTTCACCAGGGAATCCAACAATAAATGTTGTCCTTATACTTACATCTGGAATCTTTTCCCTTATCTTCTCAATCAATCCATAGTAATCACAGACAGGCCTTCCCATCTTTTTCAAAATATCAGGGTGTATATGCTGTAGTGGAATATCAAGATAATTACATATCTTTTCCTCTTTTCCAATAATATCAAGCAATTCCTCATCAAGATGGGCAGGATGTGAATACATAATCCTTATCCATGGAAAGTCCATTTTTAAAAGTTCTTTAAGAAGATTTACAAGATTTGTCCCATCTTTCAAATCCTTACCATAGGAAAGAGTATCCTGTGCAATAAGGATTATCTCCTTTATTCCGAGTTTCTCCATCCCTTTTGCTTCTTCAACAATATCTTTTATCTTTCTGCTCCTTAAATTTCCTCTCAAATATGGAATGAGGCAGTAATTGCAGAAATTATTGCATCCCTCAGAAATTTTTAAATAAGCGTATGGATATGTGAGGATTAATCTTGGGAAATTTTTCAAATTTGTAAATGGCTTTTCTCCTACTTCAATTTTTTTCTCACCTTTTAATACTTTTTCAACAACATCCTTTACCCTTTCAGGGTCTCCTGTTCCAACAATTCCATCTATATCTCCATATTGAAGTATATCCTTTCCAAATCTCTGGACAAGACAGCCAGCAACAATAAATTTCAAATTTTTATTCTTCCTTTTATAAGAATTTATCATCCTTATGTAATCCAATGATTCATCAACCGCATCTTTTATAAAAGCACATGTATTCAGAATAACAACATCAGAATCCTCAATTGAATCTGTGATAATGTAATTGCTCTCTCCAAGAAGTGCAAGGATAATTTCTGAATCAACAAGATTTTTTGGGCATCCAAGACTTAATAAAGAGACTTTTTTCATTTAAGGGAGAATTATGAAAGAAGAAAGTATAATTATAAGGAAAATTAAAAACAGGAAAATGGCTGTAAAGATTCTTTTTCTATCAAGTGGTTTTGGCTCTTCCTTCTTTTCTTCCTCCTTTCCAAATATTTCCTCTTTATAAGTTTCTATAAGAGATTTATCAATTTTTAGATAATCCATATATGCCTTAAGGTAACTTTTAAGATGGAACATACTCGGGAAAACATCCCATTTTCCTTCTTCCATACAGTAAATATATTTTTCCTTTATTCCCATCTTATCTGCAATATCTTTTATGGAGATTCCCAGCTTTTCCCTCTTTTCCTTAAGGATTCTGGGAAGAGTCTGATTCATCCTCAAAATTGTTTATTATCACCTGCCTTGGCTTTCCTTCCCTGTAAGGCCCAACAATCCCTTCCTCTTCCATCCTTTCAATTAACCTTGCTGCTCTATTGAAACCGATTTTAAGCCTTCTCTGTAACATTGAGATTGATGCTATTTTTGTATCAAGGACTATCCTTTTTGCCTGCTGGTAAAGTTCATCATCATCCTGCTGTTCCAGTAATTTACTTATATATGTCTCCTCCTTCACATCAAATATCTCCATCTGATATTCAGGTTCCTTCTGTCTCCTCCAGAATTCACATACTTCTTCAATCTCACTATCACTGACAAAACTTCCCTGAATCCTTATAGGTCTTGAACTTCCAGGAGGGATAAAGAGCAAATCTCCTCTTCCAAGCAATTTTTCTGCACCAACAGTATCTATGATTGTCCTTGAATCAAATTTTGATGCTACCTGGAAAGATATTCTGCATGGCAAGTTTG
>QNCF01000096.1 GCA_003644395.1 Candidatus Omnitrophota bacterium | reverse complement strand
GTGAATGTTGTGGAGATTGAAAGAAAGGGGAAATTGGAACAGGATATTCTTTTGAAACCAGGAGATATAATAACAGTTCCTGAAAGCTGGTTCTGAAATGGAATCTATTCATTTAATTGATTTTCTTAATATTATAAAGAAAAAAAAGATTTTATTTCTAAATTTTTTTCTTGGGACCCTTACCATAGCACTTGCAATAAATGCTCTTCAAAAACCAGTTTATAAAACTTCTGTTGAAATTCTTGTTGAAAGGAGCCAACCTGAAGTATTATTGACAGGAGAAGGGTATAGATTTTCGGTAGATAAGACATTTTTTCAAACTCAATTCAGATTATTAAAAAGCGATAATATTCTTGAAAAGGTTATAAATAGAATATCTCCAGATATTCCGCCTTCTCAAAAAATCTCCCTTAAAGAAAAAATCAAATCTTCCATTATTCCAAAGCAGATTCCAGGAACAAGAATATTTTCAATAATAGTTGTTGGAGAAAACCCTGAATGGGTTGCAAAAGTAGCAAATACTCTTGCGGAGGTTTATGTAGAGGAAAATATTGAGGCACGTATAAAAGCATCAAGTCAAACATTTGTTTATCTCAATAAAAGGATTAATGAATTAAAAAATAAACTTGAAAGAGACCAGAAAGAACTTGCAAGAATAGAACAAAGTGCAGGAATTTATACTTTTATTTCAGGAAAATCAGGGAGTCTGGAATCTTCTAAACTTGAGGATTTCAATTCAAGGTATCTATCTGCAAGGGCAGAAAGAATTGAACTTGAAAGTAAATTAAAAGAGTTTGAAAAATTATATAAGGAGAAAAAGTACAGTGAACTGAAAGAAATTATTGATGACCCGGTAATAAGTGATTTGAGTGCTCAGTTAAGAGAAGCAGAGATAACATTAATTTCTCTTAAGAAAGAATATCTTGAACAACACCCTGAGGTTAAAAAACTTCAGGATAAAATCCGCATTCTCAAACAGAAAATTGAAGAAGAAGGTGAAAAAGCACTTGCCAGACTAAAGGCTCGAATAGCTACCTTAAAATCAAAGGAAAAAGCTTTATTGAAATCTCTTAATGATCTGAAAAAAGAGATAGCAACGAAAAATAAGATGGTGGCAAGATATACATTATTAAAACAGGAAATTGCAACAACTCAGCAACTATATGAGGCACTTTTAAAGAAATTACAGCAGATGGATATCTCTTCACCATCATCTTACATAAATGTGAGAATTCTCACACCTGCAAAGGTTCCATCAAAACCTATAAAACCAAAAAAAGTTTATAATATAGTATTTGGATTGATTTTTGGATTATTCCTTGGTACAGGAGTTGTTTTTCTTGATGAATATATGGATACAACAATAAAGACTCCTTCTGATGTTGAAAAATTCCTTTCTCTTCCTGTTCTCGGACAGGTTCCTTATTCTAAAAGTCTATTAAAAGAACCAAAACTTCTATATGCTACTGAAGAAAAAAATATTCATATTCTGGAAAGTTTCAGAATTCTCCGCACAAACATTCAGTTTTCTTCAATTGATAATCCTTTAAAAACATTATTGGTTACAAGTGCAGTGGAAAAAGAAGGGAAAACAACAATTGCAGCAAATCTTGCAGCAAGTTTTGCTAAACTTGGAAAAAAGACATTGCTTGTTGATTGTGATTTGAGAAAACCTGGAATCCATAAAATTTTCAATCTGAAAAGGGAAGAGGGGTTATCAAAATTGTTACTCACAGGTGGCCAAATAGATGATTTTGTAAAGAAGACTGAAATAGAAAATTTGTATGTTATGTGTGCAGGCCCAATCCCTCCAAATCCCACAGAACTATTAAGTTCTCACAAAATGGATAAGATTGTAAATGAAATGAGAGAAAAGTTTGATATGGTGATTGTTGATAGCCCACCTTCTGTTTCTGTCCCTGACCCTGTGATTATGGGAAGTAAATGTGATGGTGCTGTGATGGTAATCTCTGCTGGAAAAGTTCCAAGAGAACTGTATATTGAAGCCAAAAAATTTCTTGAAAAGGCAAATGTAAAAATAATAGGTACAGTGATGAATAATCTTTCCCCAGAGATTGAATACTATTATTATTACAAACGCTATTATTACTATTATCCAAAAGAATGATAGATCTTCACTGCCATCTTCTCCATTCCATGGATGATGGCTCTGATTCCATAGAGACTTCTATTAAAATGTGCGAAATAGCATATAAAGATGGAATTAGAAAAATTGTTGCAACTCCACATTTTAATGAAATCTGGAAGCCCACTCTTGGAATGATTGAAAAAAAAATTAAAGAGATAAAAGAGAAATTGAATTTTCAGCTTTCAATTTTTCCAGGTAGCGATATTACACTCTTTTATGGAATTTATGAATTGATAAAAGAAAAAAAAGTAATTCCTTTAAACTTAACAAAATACCTTTTGATACAATTACCCCATATTTTTGACCCGAGAGTAATAGAAAATCTGATTTTTCAAATCCAGCTTGAAGGTTTTTCTGTAATAATTTCTCATCCTGAAAGACAGAGTTTTTTTATGGAAAATCCTTCTTTTCTTAAAGAATTGATAAAAAGAGGATGTCTTGTCCAGATAACTGCAGGCAGTATTACAGGGAAATTTGGTAAAAAAATTCAGAAATTTACAAAATATCTTCTGAGAAATGACCTTGTCCATATAATCGCCACAGATGCTCATTCAGATAAATACAGAAAACCAGTTCTATCGGAATCTGTGGAGATTGCCAGAAAGTGGATTGGAAATAGAGCAGAAGAGATGGTATCCACTTTTCCAGAAAAGATTTTAAATGGAGAGGAAATTTGAGATAATTTTTATTACTGGAATTGCAGGAATTTTGGGTTATCTTCTTTGGAAATTTGGAGGAGTTTATGAAATAGATAAGATAAAGTTTACACTGATTTCTTTATTCTTTTCCTTTATTTTTTTGATTTATAAATTCCTTAATGGAAAGTATATTTTAATTCCAGAAAGAAAACTCTCCTTACTTCTTTTTTCCCTGATGGGATGGATATTTATAAAATCAGCATTTTCAATTTATTTATGGAAAAGTATTCTATCTACAGGTGTGGTTTTGGGAGTATCTTCAATCTTTTTTATTTCTTTAAATCTCTCAAATAAAAGAATTTTACTTTATCTTCTGGAAGGAATTTTCATTATCTTCATCTGTTATACCTTTCTTCAGATATTTGATATTTTCCCAAATAAATGGTGGGCAGTTAAAGATATGGTTGCAGGAAGATTTGTCAATAACAACCATTTTGCATCTTTTCTGAATTTGATTTTTTTTCCAACATTCTCTCTTTTCCTCTACCATAAAAATAAATTTTTGAAATTAAGTTGGGGATTGTATTCATTGGCTATTGGGTATCTTCTTATTATGACAAAATCAAGAGGTGGAATGGTATGTTTTATTCTTGGGATAATTTTCTTTTCCGTTGTTATCTGGAGAAAGATAGGGAAAAGATATATTTTATTCGTCTTTTTGGCAGTTATATTGCTGGGTATTTATTCACAGAAAGGGAAAATATATCACAGATTCATAACATGGAAAGTTGAGAAGGCATCTTTTTATCAGAGATTAAATATATGGAAGGATAGCATAAGGATAATATTAAAACATCCTTTAGGGGTAGGATTTGGTAACTTTTCAACAATTTATCCTGTTTACAGAACTCATTCAGATAGATTTTTGGTTAATTATGCACATAATGAAGTCATTCAGATTGGTGTGGAACTTGGAATTGTTGGTGTTCTGTTAACAGCAATTCTTGTAATTTATTTTTTAAAATATATCTTGGAAGAAACAGGATATGTAGAAGCAGGGATTCTTTCCGGAATTTTTACTGTATCATTCCATAGTATGTTTGATTTTCCACTGCATTTGCCAGCCATTTTCCTTATTTTTGTAACCTTTCTTACATTTCTAAAATTTCCACACGAAAAAATTTTCCTCCAGAGAAGACATTTAACTTTTTCTCTACTTGTTGTCTTTCTCTTTATTCTTCTTTACTTTCCCTTTTTAAAAGGAGAGATACTCTTCGAAAAAGGAAAGAAAAATGAGAAATTAAACTGGAAACTTGCATTAAAATATTACATTGAAAGTATAAAGTGGAATAAATTTAAATCAGATTTCCCAGAAAGAGCAGGCTATATAGAGATGGTTTATGGATTATTCCAGGGGAAGGAATCTTTTAAGTATAAGAAGGATGCAGAAAAATTTTATACCATGGCAGTACAAAGAAATCCATATAACAGTTTTTTATGGTATGGTCTTGCTCTGGTCAATAAATATCTTGGAAATTCTGAAAAAGCAGAAAAATATTTTGAAAAAGCAATTTCTTTAAATCCAACATATGGAACTTTTTATATCGTGTATGGTAAGTTTTTGATTAACCAGAAGAAATTTTCAAAAGGTGCGGAATATATAAAAAAGGGATTATCTCTTTTCCAGGAATATACAGATTTAAAAAGCCTTTTAGAATATTTCTGGGAAAAAAACAAAAATATCGTACTTCTTGAAAAGATGGTACCTGAAAGTCCTCAAAATTATTATATTTTTGGATGTTTTCTTTACAGAATCGGTATGAAAGAAAAAAGCGAAGATTATTTTTCAAAAGCATTCTCTCTGGCAAAAAACAAAAAGGAAATGTTGAAAAGGATTATCAATTTTTACACAAGGAAAGGAGAAAAGATAAAATTAAAAAAATGGAAAGGAAAAATAAAATAATTATCAGTTTAATAGGAGTTTTATCACTTACCTTTTTTGGGCTTTTATTATTCCTCCAGTCAATCAATATAAATTTTGTCCTTATATTTTTCATTTTATCTTTCATTTTATGTCTTATCAGAATTGAGACAGTATTTTTTCTGGTAATCTTTTCAATACTATTTTCTCCTGAGTTTAAAATCTTTTCCCTCCCTTCTTTTTCTAAACCTGTTTATGTGAGACTTGAAGATTTGCTCATTCTTGTTGGTGCTCTCGGTATGATTGGAAATAGGGCTATCCAGAAAAAACCACTTTTTAAAAATACACCTTTAAATATGCCAATTTTAACTTTTCTTTCAATATATCTTGTTGCTACATTAAGAGGGATAATAGTTGGAGCAATTCCACTTTCTTCTATTTTTTTAGTTTTGAAATTAATTGAATATTTTCTTTTCTATTTCATCACAGTAAGTTTTCTGGATACTCCCAGACAGTGTAAATTTTTACTTGCCGCTTTTTTTGTGGTTGCATTTTTAATTCTTGGTTATTACTTTCCTCAGTCTTTCCGGATGGAATATCCTTTAAAAGTTGTAACTTCTCCATTTGAAGGAAAACCAGAACCCACAACTGCAGGTGGAGTTTTAATTTTAATTATGGGAATGGCTTTTTCGCTATTTCTTTATGAGAAAAGGAAAAATACAAAGATTATTTACCTTTTAATTCTTTTCCTTTCCATTCTCCCGTTTCTGGGAACACTTTCAAGAACTTCTTATTTTGCTGCATTTATAGCATTAATATTTTTTGCTTTCTTCACAAGAAAAAAGTGGATATTACTTCTGATTCCTTTATTTATTGGACTTGCTCCAATAATTTTGCCTTCCACAGTCTGGGCAAGAATTTCATATACATGGACTCACAGAAGTACCTGGATTTTTGATGAATCCACGATGGAAAGGATACTGGTCTGGAGAAAAGTCTGGTGGGTGATTAAGAGAAGTCCTTTTGTTGGATATGGAGCAGGGTTTCTGAATGTTATTGATAGTTGTTATGCCAGAATTATCATTGAAAGCGGTCTACTTGGTTTTGCAGTCTTTATATG
>QNCF01000095.1 GCA_003644395.1 Candidatus Omnitrophota bacterium | reverse complement strand
ATATGTAATTGTAGGAAATGTTGAGGGATTAAAACCGGGAATATACCATTATAATATCTCAAACCATTCCCTCAAACTTATCCAGGAAGGTGATTTCAGAGAAAAAATCTGTGAAAGCGCATGGGGACAGAATATGATTCTGGAAGCTCCTGCAACAATAGTCATAAGTGGAATTTTTGAAAGGACCACATCAAGATATGGGGAAAGGGGTAAAAGATATGTATTTATGGAAGTCGGACATTGCGGACAGAATATACATTTACAGGCAGAATCCCTTGGACTTGGGACAGTAATGATTGGAGCATTCCAGGATAGTAAGATTCAAAAAATACTCGGGATAAAAGAAGATATATTTTATTTATGTCCTGTGGGTAGAAAAAATGAATAAAAACCAGGAAATTGCTGAAATTTTTGAGAAGATAGCAGATGCTCTTGAATTTAAAGGAGAAAATCTTTTCAGAGTAAATGCTTACAGGAAGGCTGCACGTGTACTTTCAGAATTGCCTGAGGATATAGAAGAGTTATGGAAAAACGGTAAACTGGAAGAAATACCGGGAATTGGGAAAGGGATGGCTGAAAAGATTGAGGAATATTTGAAAACAGGGAAGATGAAAAAATATGAAGAGGCAATTTCAGGGATTCCTGATGGTCTACTTGAACTTTTAAATATTCCAAACCTTGGCCCAAAGACTCTCTCCCTTGCATATAAAAAGTTGAATGTGAAAAATCTTGATGATTTAAAAAGGGTAATTGAAGATGGTTCACTGGCAAAACTTTCCAGGATGGGTGAGAAAAAGGTTGAAAATATTAAAAAGGGAATACAACTTTATGAGGAAGGAACATCAAGAATTCCACTTGGAATAGCATTGCCTATTGTTGAGGAAATAATAAATTCTTTAAAAAATCTGACAGAAAAGATTGCACCTGCTGGTTCATTGAGGAGAATGAAGGAAACTGTGGGAGATATTGATATTCTGGCAACAGGGAAAGACCATAAAAAAATAATTGAAAAATTCACTTCCCTCCCTATGGTAAAAGATGTTCTTGCAAAAGGTGAAACAAAAGCATCTGTTATTGTAAAGCAACATAATTTACAGGTGGATTTAAGAGTTATAGATAAGGGATGTTATGGGGCTGCTTTACAGTATTTCACAGGTTCAAAAGCACACAATATCAAATTAAGAGGGATGGCAAAGGAAAAGGGACTTAAAATAAGTGAATATGGGGTTTTTAAAGGAGATAAGAAAATAGCAGGGGAAACAGAAGAGGAGGTATATGAAGTTCTTGGTCTTAAGTGGATACCTCCTGAATTGAGGGAGGATAGAGGGGAGGTTGAGGCTGCTTTAAAGGATGAACTCCCTGTCCTTGTTAAAAAAGAAGATATAAAAGGAGATTTCCATGTCCATTCAAAATATTCTGATGGAGTTGATGATATAAGGAAAATAGCAGAATTTGCAAAGAAACTTGGATACCACTACATAGGTATATGTGACCATTCCAAAACATCAAAAATTGCAGGTGGACTTGATGAAGATGCTCTTAAGAGAAGGAATGAGGAGATTGACAGGATAAATGAAGAAATTAAGGGGATAAAAGTTTTAAAAGGGATGGAAGTTGATATACTGCAGGATGGAAGCCTTGATTATCCAGATAAAATACTTGAAGAACTTGACTTTGTAATTGCAGCCATACATCAGGGATTTAAAAAGAATGTAACCGAGAGAATTAAAAAAGCAATGGAAAATCCATTCGTTGACATAATTGCCCATCCAACAGGGAGACTTTTAAGTGGAAGGGAAGGGTATGAAGTCAGAATTGAGGAAATAATGGAATATGCTGCTGAAATGGGAGTTGCTCTTGAAATAAATGCTTATTTTGACAGACTTGACCTTAATGATATAAATGTTCTCAAAGCAAAAAAGATGGGTATCAAACTTGCAATTGGGACAGATGCACATAATGTTGGGATGTTAAGATATATGGACCTTGGAATAGGAGTGGCAAGAAGGGGATGGCTTGAAAAAGAAAATTTACTGAATACATATGAATGGGAAGATGTTCCTTTAAGGAGAAGGAGAACAAAAAAATAATTGTAATTGGAGGGCCGACCGCCTGCGGAAAATCCTTAATCGCATTCTTAATTGCAAAAGAAATAAATGGTGAAATCATTTCTGCAGATTCAAGACTTTTTTATCGTGAGATTAATATAGGGACTGATAAACCTCCTTTATGGATGAGGCAAGAGATTCCGCACCATATGATTGATATTCTCTCCATAAAAGAAGATTTTAATATCTACAATTTTTCAAAAATGGTTTTCAACCTCACAGAGGAAATCCTCAAAAAAGGGAAAATACCTTTAATTGTGGGTGGAAGCGGATTGTATCTGAGAAGTTTAATAAACGGGATATTTGAAATTTCTGAAAAATCAAAGGAAAAACAGAAGGAGATAAGGGAATTTCTTGAAAGGAAGGATACAGAGCAATTGTATGAAGAATTGAAAAAAATAGACCCTGAAGCAGCAGGAAGAATACATCCGAATGATAGGAGGAGAATAAGGAGGGCTGTTGAAGTTTATTATCTGACAGGAAGACCAATAAGTTTGATGCAGAAAGATAAACCGGAAAAAACACTAAGGGATTTCGGTGAAATATTTTATTTTATACTTTCAAGACCAAGAGAAATTCTTTACAGAAGAATAACTGAAAGGATTGAAAGGATGTTAAAAGAGGGGTGGATAGAGGAAGTGAAGAGATTAAAGGAAAATGGATATGAGAAACTGTTAAGGGAGAAGGCACCCATTGGATATTCAGAAATTCTTGATTTTCTTGAGGGAAAGATTGACAAAGATAGGATGAAAAATCTTATAATTAAAAAGACAAAAGGCCTGGCAAGAAGACAGTTAACATGGTTCAGAAAAGAAAATGGGATCTGGATAGAGGTAAAAGATGAAGAGGAAACTGCAAAAAAAATAATTGATATTTTAAAAAATGGAGAAGGTCTTTATAGGGGTGGGGAGCAATTTAAAAAATAGAGTTATGAATATACTGAAGGCTATAAAAATGATTGAAAAAAAGATAAATATAGAGAAAATTTCTTCTTTTATTGAAACAGAACCTGAAGAAGGGGTAAAAGGGGATAAATTTCTCAATGGTGTGATATCAGGGAAAACTTCTCTTTCTCCTGAAAATCTTCTTGCATTTCTTAAAGAAATTGAAGTTAAAATTGGAAGACCGATTGACCATCCGAAAGGAGATGCAAGGGTTATTGACCTTGATATCCTCTTTTATGGTAAAAAAATTATCAAAAAAAAGAATCTGGAAATACCACATCCGAAATTTAGAAAAAGAATCTTTGTTCTTAAGCCTTTTTCTGAAATAGAACCTGATTTTAAAGACCCTTTAACAGGTAAAAAGATATCAATAATTTACAGGGAGTTGAAAAATGAAAATCCTGGAGAAAATAGAAGATGTTAAAAGGGAAATCAGAAGGATAAAAAGGAAGGATAAAAAAATAGGATTTGTTCCAACGATGGGATACCTGCATGAAGGACACATTTCTCTTATAAGAAAGGCAAGGGAAGAATGTGATTATGTGGTTGTGAGTATATTTGTAAATCCAACACAGTTTGGACCAGGAGAAGATTACAAAAGGTATCCGAGAGATTTAAATAGAGATATTAAAATACTCAAGAAAGAAAAGGTAAACCTTTTATTTGTTCCAAAAGTTGAAGATATGTATCCAAAGGATTTCAAAACATGGGTAATTGTGGAAGATTTATCTGAAAAACTGGAAGGGAAATTCAGACCATCCCATTTCAGAGGAGTATGCACGGTTGTTTTGAAACTTTTCAATATAGTTGAGCCAGACTGTGCATATTTTGGATGGAAAGATGCACAGCAATTGGTAATAGTGAAGAAAATGGTTGAAGATTTGAATATACCTGTTGAAATTATCGGTTGCAAAACTGTAAGGGAAAAAGATGGTCTTGCAGCAAGTTCAAGAAATACATACCTTTCAGAAAAAGACAGAGAAAAAGCATTATGCCTTTATAAAGCTTTACATAAGATTAAGGAAATGGTAGAATTAGAAGGTATAAGAGAAAGCGATATTCTTTTAAAAGAAGGGAAAAAGATTATTGAAAATACTGAGGGAGTTAAATTACAGTATCTTGAAGCAGTGAATTTAAAAAATCTCAACCCTGTTAAAAAAATAAAAAAGGGAGTAATGGTAGCGGGTGCAATAAAGATAGGGAAAGTGCGTCTTATTGATAATATAATTTTCTAAAAATGCTTATATGGTTCTGCAGAAGTAAAATTAAAGGTGGGAAAGTAACAGAGAAGAAATTGCATTATGAGGGAAGTATAACACTGGATAAGGAGATAATAGAAAAAGCAGATATAATTCCTGGAGAAATGGTTTATGTGCTGAATCTGAATAATGGAGCAAGGATTACAACATATGTGATAGAAGGGGAAAGAAACTCAGGAACAATATGTATCAATGGGCCTGCATCAAGATTTTTTGAAGTTAATGATGAGGTGATAATTCTTGCAACTTCTCTGATGGATAAAAAAGAAGCAGAAAAAACAAAGATGAAACTTGTTGTTCTTGATAATGGAAATAAGATAAAAGAGATAAAGGAAATTTGAAAAGAAAAATTTTTAAATTTTTTCTTTCTATTTTAACCGGTATTATTCTGTATTTTTCCTTTCCCCCTTTTTCTCACTGGTATTTTGCATTTATAGGGTTTATCCCTCTTTTTCTATCATTTGATAATAATCTTTTTTTAAACTTCATTAAGGGATGGGTTTCCGGTATTGTGTTTTATGGACTTTCTCTATTCTGGTTGAAAAATGTGGCAGAATGGTGGTATTTAATCCTTGCTTTATATCTCGGTTTTTACTGGGGAATTTTCTCCTTTCTTCTTACTTCTCTTCCATCAAAGGGAAGAGTATTTGCTGGAATGTGTATCTGGTTTTTTATTGAAATAATAATGGCAAATTCTTTTTCAGGATTCCCATGGCTTTTACTCGGACTTTCACAGTGGAAAAATCATATCTTCCTTCCAATTTCTGCTATTTTTGGAATTTATGGAATCTCAATGGTTATAATTTTATCAAACCTTACACTTTTTTATGGTTTAAGGAAAGGGCATACTGTTAGTTTTATTCTTTCATGTTTTTTCTTATTCTCAATTCTTCTTTACTCTCACATTTATTCTCCACAGATGAAAAAAATCTCTTCAGTAAATCTATTGATAATACAGGAAAATATCCCATCTGATAAAAAAATTGAACCTGCCAGTATTTTAAACTCATATTATCTTACCACCCAGAAGATACTTAAAAATAAAAAAGCAGAACTGGTTGTATGGCCTGAAAGTACTTATCCTGATTTAATTAAAGAGAAGATACTTAAAAAAATAAAAAGATTGAGCAAAAGGTATAGATGTGGAATTATCTTTGGTTCACTGATAAAGGAAAACAGTGATATTTTTAATTCAGCAATCTTTGTAAAAGGAGAAAAGATTGAAATATATAAAAAAATCCATCTTGTCCCTTATGGAGAGTTTGTCCCTGGAAGAAGGTTCAGAATAATCAGAAAGATATATTCAGAAGTTGGTGGAAATTTACCTGATTTGAAACCGGGAAACAGATATTTACTTTTCAAATTCAAAAATTTCAAAATTTCTGCTCCTATCTGTTTTGAAAATATTTTCCCTGAGCTGATAAGGAAGTTTAATATGAAAGGAGCAAACCTTTTCATTGTTATAACAAACGATTCATGGTTTGGTAAATCTGCTGGGCCATACCAGCATTTTGCTCATAACATATTCAGGGCAGTAGAAACAGGGAAATATT
>QNCF01000094.1 GCA_003644395.1 Candidatus Omnitrophota bacterium | reverse complement strand
TACTGTAAACACCTGCTTGAGGGACTTTAGAACAGTAACAACTTTAATGGATAAATATAAGGATTTAACTTTTTCACAGAGTCAGGTTCACATATATAAAATCATTGAGGAAAATGATAAAGGCATTTTTAAAAAAGTTAAAGAGAGAGTTAAAGAAGGAAGATGGGAATCAACAGCAAATGCCTATGTTGAAGGTGACTTAAATATACCTGATGGTGAAAGTATAGTAAGACATATAATTTATTCAAAAAAATATAACAGGGAAAAATTTGGCAAAAATCCTTCTGTTTTCTGGTCTCCTGATACATTTGGTCATCCTCATTCCATTCCAACAATTCTTTCTGATGCAGAAATAAAATATTATTATTTTATGAGATGCGGGAAAGGTATGCCTCTTTTCAGATGGAGGGGGAAAAATGGAAGAGAAGTCCTTGCTTTCAACAGTATTTACAATAATTCCATTAAACCAGAAACGATTATTCCCAATCTTATTGATTATTTAAAAAAATATGATATAGATGACTTTCTTTTTGTTTATGGAGTTGGAGACCATGGAGGAGGTCCTACAATTGATGATATTGAAAGAAAAAAGAAACTTGATGAAAAACCCTGTATGCCTGATTTTATCTTTTCCACTGCTGAGAATTATTTCAAAAAAGTTGAAAAAAATAAAAAGAAACTCCCCGTTGTTAATGATGAACTGAATTTTATATTTGAGGGTTGCTATACAACTCATTGTGATATTAAAAGAGGAAATAGAAACTGTGAAAGAAAACTGCTTTCCCTTGAATCACTAATTGCTTCTTCTGGGAAAAAAGTAAATAAGGAAGAAATTGAAAAATTATGGGAGAAAACTTTATTCAATCAGTTCCACGATGTAATTGATGGTTCAGCAATACACTCTTCTTATGACTTTTCAAATAGAATTACTGAAGAAGTAAACAAAGGAGTGAGGAAAATAGAAAAAGCAATCCTGGAAAGTTTAAAGAAGAAAGATAAGAAGAAAATAACTATTTTCAATCCTCTTGGCTGGGAAAGAGATGAGTATGTAGATGTTGATTTACCTGAAGGTTATGCTGTTGAGGATAGAGAAGGGAATATTTCAGTTGTCTCAGAGGGGAAAATTTTATGTAAGAAATTAAAAGGGTATGGATTTAAAACATACAATATAAAAAAGAGAAAAATCGCTGAAAATAAAATTAAAAAAGATGGGTTTAAGTTTGAAAATGAGTTTTATTCCATGGAAATTGACCCAGAAACAGGTCTCATAAGAAAATTATATGATATTGTTAACAAAAAGGATGTAATTCCAGAATGCAAAAGTTTACCTGAAGACCCTTCTTCCTGGTGGGCTGAAAGAAGTGGAAATTTAATTAAAGTTTTATGGGAAAAACCACATCCTATGAGTGCATGGATTATTGGAAACATTTACAGAATTGATAATCTTATAGATGCAAAAAAGATTAAAGTTGAAGAAGGAAAAAAGATTGTAAAAATTGTTATTGAAAGAGAGTATGGCAATTGCCCTGTTTACCAGAGGATTTTTATTTACAGGGATTTTCCATATATTGATTTTGAGTTTGAAACTGACTGGAAAATTCAAGGTTCCACTAAAACAGGTGTTCCAATGTTGAGGGTAAATTTCAATTTCAATATTGAAAATGGAAAATTTTACTGTGAAATTCCCTTCTCAGTTATGGAAAGGAAAAATATACCGAGAGAATATCCTTCTCTAAAATGGGCAGGCCTTTTTGAAAAGAAATGGGGCGTATCAATTTTAAATAGAGATAAACATGGTTATTATGTTGATGGAAATAACCTCTCATTAACTCTTTTAAGAAATTCTTATGAACCTGATTCTTCTTCTGATTCAGGACACCATAAGGTTTCTTATAGATTGCTCTTCGGGAAATATTCAATAACTGATGTTATGAAGAAAGCGTTTGAATTTAACTTTGATGTTATGAAAATAGATGGAGAAATAAATAAAAAGGGTATTTTTTCTATTGAAGGAAATGTAATACCAACTTCTTTCAAAAAGTCAATTGATGGAAAGGGGTATATCTTAAGGTTTGTTGAGGTGGAAGGGAAGAAGGGGAAAGCGAAAATAAAGTTTACAAAGAAAGTCAAAGGACTTTTCAAAAGTAATATCGTTGAAAATCAGGGGAAAAGGATTAAGGTAAAAGAGGGTGAAGCAATTTTAAGTTTTTCTCCATATTCAGTAAATACATACAAAATTATTTTTTAATTGATGAAGAGCAGGTAAAGGAAAGAAAATGTTCTATTTTCTTATGTATGATGTTGTTTTTTTCATAGTTCTTATTTTGTTTTTCCCTTTTATCTGGAAAAGAATTAAGCCAGAAAAAGAATATCCAGGAAACTGGAAAGAAAGATTTGGGATATATGGGAAAAAACTAAAAAAAGGAAAAAGAAAAAGGATCTGGTTTCATACTGTTTCTGTTGGAGAATTTTTATCAATTACTCCTTTAATTGAAAAACTTAAAAAATTTGATATTGTTGTTTCTCTTACAACAAAAACAGGAAGAAAGGTAGCTGAAAGTAAATTTTCTGATATAAAATACATATTCTTTCCATTTGATTTCTATCCTGTTATGCTGAAAGCAATAACTTCTGTAAAACCAGATATAATTGTAATTGTTGAAACAGAAATATGGGTAAATCTTATACGTCTTGCAAGAAGAAAAAATATACCGGTTGTAATGATAAATGGACGACTTTCTCCGAGGTCTTTCAGAAGATATAAAAAGGTGAGATTCCTTACAAAAAAAATTCTTCCACATCTTACAAAAATTGCTATGAGGACAGAAGAAGAAAAAGAAAAACTGATTTATCTTGGTGCTGAAAGAGAAAAAATTGGAATATGTGGAAGTATGAAATTTGACCTTGCTTACCAATTGGGTAAAACAGTAAAACCAGAGGAATTCAGAAAATCTTTAAAAATAGATGAGAAACAGAAAATTGTTATCTTTGGCTCAATTCATCCTGAAGAAGAAACAAATGTGGCTGAAATTACAAAGGAAATTATTGAAAAATACCCTGAATGGACAGTTATAATTGTTCCAAGATTTCTTGACAGAAGTAAAATTTCAAGTATTTTAAACTCATTTAATTTACCATTTGTTAAAAGAACAGAAAGAAAAGAAAATTTTAAAATTCTTGTTGTTGATACATATGGAGAACTCAATAATTTCTATTCAATAAGTGAATTTGCTTTTGTTGGTGGAAGTTTAAATGGATGGGGAGGACAAAATCCTATTGAACCAATTGCTTTTAAAAAGGCAGTGATATATGGGAAAGATAACTGGCACTTTTTTGCTGAATGGAAAGAAATCAAAAAAGGTGGAGGAGGAATTGAAGTAGAAAATTACCAGCAACTTAAAGAAAATGTCTTTCTTCTCATAGAAAATGAAGATTTAAGGAGAAAAATAGGTACTGCTGCTTATAAAGTTCTTTTAAAAAATACAGGAGCAACTGAAAAAAATTATCACCTTATTAAACAGTTTTTATAATAAAAAAGACAATTTGATTTTTCCCCTGTTTGTCTGTTAAAATAATTTAAAATTTTTAAAATAATTATAAAAACATGAAAAATAAAGAAATTGCTGAATTACCTTTGGAAAATTTTAAAAAAGGTCATAAATCATTTGAGTTTGTAATAATAAATAAGGAAAAATTTATTGAGATTTTATCCAGAGTTATTTCTATTGATAACTTCATATCTATTAAAAGAAATATTTTGGAATTAAAGGATATTATCACATACAGAAAAGATGATAAGGAAGGTTTGCTAAATATTGAACTTAATGGAGACACTGTTTCTTTACGTAAGGATATAATCATTTCAGAAATTAACCAGATTATAGAAGCCAAAACAATCGAAAGAGCAAAATATTATCTAAAAAGATTAAAGAAAAGCATAGAAAAAGTCAGGACAAACAAAATCAATGATATAAATCTTTTAAGGTGGAAAGAATACGATGAAATTATTACAGATAGTTTATGGTTGTTAGACAAGAGAGATTCTTCAGGAGCACATTTAGCATGGTATTGGGGTAATTTCGTTCCACAGATCCCGAGACAGATAATGTTACGATATACTAAAAAAGAGGATTGGGTTTTAGACCCATTTGCAGGAAGTGGAACTACTCTAATTGAATGTAGAAGATTAGGGAGAAATGGGATCGGTATTGAATTAAATAAAGATGTTGTCCAGAAAGCAAAAGAACTAATAGAAAAAGAACCAAATCGGTATAATGTAACAAGTGAAATATTTGTCGGAGATAGCAGAAATATAAACATAAAAGAAATTTTAGCAAAATATGAAATTGAGCAATTCCAACTTCTTATTATGCATCCACCTTATCACAATATAATTAAGTTTTCAGACAGTGAAAAGGACCTTTCAAATGCAAAAAACATAGAAGATTTTTTAAAAATGTTTGGAGAAGTAGTGGATAATGTTACTCAATATTTAGAAAAAGGGAGATATTCTGCGCTTGTTATAGGGGATAAATATTACAAAGGAGAATGGGTTCCTCTGGGATTTTATTGTATGAATGAATTGTTAAAAAGAAACTACTTACTCAAAAGTATAATTGTGAAAAATTTTGAAGATACAAGAGGGAAAAGAAATCAAAAAGAACTGTGGAGATATAGAGCATTAGTGGGTGGTTTTTATATTTTCAAACATGAATATATTATGCTTTTTAAAAAGAAATAAAGAAAAAGGGACAAGAAGATGCCATTATTAAGTCAAAAAGAAGTATTGAATTTAAAACTTACTTCTATTCCGTTAGCTCAGTTAAAAATACTTGCTTCAAACTTAGAAGTTGATAATAGAGGTTCTATGTCAGAAATTGTGAAAAGAATCATCCATATTAACCCAGAAGAAAAAGTAATTAATAAATTTATAAAGCAGAAATATAATGAGAAAATTCAGGAACGAAGGGAAATTATTTCTGATGAAGATCTTAAAAAAGAATTAACAAAAGTTAAAACTTTTTCTTGGGGAGTTGTTCAGGGACAATTGGACCAGAAAATTCAAACTGAATATGTCCGAAGAATTGTTAGATATGAAAATTTATTAAAAGGCATTAGAGAAAAACTTCATAATGATGTAACAAATTATGTCATTTGTACATGGTTTAACCACTGGACAACAGTTCTAATTGAAGAACACATTAGCTCTCATCCAAAAGTAATTCCTACTATTAAAAATATTAAGGGCATAGATATTTTTTTCAGTGGACAACCCTTTGATTTAAAAATTACTTATCTCCCACGTAATTATGATCCAGTAAAAGCAATTGAAAACCCTTATGATTTAGCAATCTGGATGTACGAAAATCAAGGTTCTCAAAGATTTGGAGCAGACAATCGCTTATTTGTTGTTCTTTTAGACAAAAATAATCCTGAAGAAAGCTGGAAATTAAAAAGAAATTTCCCTCTTGTATTTAAAAAAATTGATAATTTTTTTGATAGAAAGACAGTTTCAAAAAATGACGAAATTATTTTCACTTTTGGCAGAAGGGCTTATACTGCTGTTTCTAAAATACTAATTATTACAAAATAAATTGTTTTTTTAATCTTCCATTAAACAGTTTCTTTGACTTCCTCTTTTGTGAATGTAAGTTTTCCATCAACAAAATCCACAAAAACACTATCTCCTTCTTTAAACTCTCCAGATAAAATTTTACCAGCAAGAGGATTTTCAATTTCTCTCTGTATAAGTCGCTTCAAAGGTCTGGCTCCAAATGTCTCGTCATATCCTTCTTCTGCGAGATATTCTTTTGCCTTTTCGGTCGTTATAAGTTTTATTTTCTTTTCATCAAGTCGTTTCTGTAAGTATGAAAGTTGTATATC
>QNCF01000093.1 GCA_003644395.1 Candidatus Omnitrophota bacterium | reverse complement strand
TTCTTCCGGAATTACATTTGTTTCATATTTCCTGTATGGATTCACACTGTGATAAAAAAGAATTCTTATTCCTCTTTTTTTAAAACATAAAATGTGCCCAAATATACTTAAAATTATAAGAAAAATCCTTTTAAGTTTTATCTTCATTCATCAAAAGTCCTCTTAAAACTCCTATTCCATATACAAAACACCCAATTACTCTGAAAATTCTCAATTTTGAAAGATGGAAAATAATATTGAATGGATATTTCATTACTCTCAATGCAAAAGGTTTGTACAATTTTGATGTTGATTTCAATCTTTCTTCAGTAATAAAAACCCTTTCCTTCTTTACCTTTTGAGCAAAACCTGAACCAACACCATTTCTATACATCATTCTTAAAAATTTACTTAAACTTTCTGGAGGAGGATGATAGACAACACATTCAGGGGCAAGGACTATCTTATAACCTTTCTTTCTTATCCTTTCTCTCAAATCAGGGTCTAAACCTCTCTTTAACTCCTCATCTTCCTTACCTATTTCAAAAAATATTCTTTTTGGAATAGCACAGCATCCATGACATGGGAAATCACTTTCAACAATTTTACTGACCACAGGCATTGAAAATCTCGGGAACTCTCTTGATATCAATTTCTGTAATAAACTTGAATCAGGAGATGGTCTTATTGAAGCACCAGTCATTCCAATTTTTGGGTCTTTTTCAAATGGACTTATAAGTCTCTCAATTACAAATTCATCAGCAGGTAGACTATCATCATCCATAATAACAAGAATTTCTCCTTTTGCTTTTTCTGCTCCAATATTTATTGCCTTTCCCTGAGGAGATATACCTTTTATAAGAATTACCTCCATTTCCTTAAATCTCTGCTTCTTTAACATTTTTAGTAATTGAGGGACTTTTCCATCCCTGTAACCATCAAGAGAAGGGATAATAACGGAAACTTTTATATTTTCCATAGTTAAAATATTTTACTTCAATTACTATTGATATCAAAATTGCAATGGAGGTTGACAAGTATTAAAATAAAGGGATTAGAATAAAAAATGATACCTCTTTCTCAGGTAAATATTGGAAGATTTAAAATTGTGGCAATTTTAACACCTGGAGTTTTCCAGAGATTGAGAAACATGGGTATATTTATTGGTGATATTATAGAGGTGGTAAAACCTGCTCCAGGTCCTGTCATTTTTAAAAAGGGAAATATAAGGGTTGGAATAGGGACTGGAATGGCTTTTAAAATTATGGTCATACCTGTAAAAGAAAAGTAATGAGAAGATGTTCTATTTGTGGAGAAGAAAAAATTGTATCAGAATCTCTTGGAGTATGTGTTGATTGCATAAGAGAAAATTTTGATAAATGCCTCCCATTTATAAAAAAAGCACATTACAGAGCCAGAAAAAAGTATAATCTTCCTTTAGAAATCCCACAGGATGAAAATGGTATCCAGTGTGAAATATGTGGAAATGGATGTAAAATTGGTGAAGGGGAAAAAGGTTACTGCGGTATTAAAGAAAATAGAAATGGCAGAATTGTTGGAAAAGGTATCAGGGAAGGAAATTTAAGTTTTTATTATGACCCTCTTCCAACAAATTGTGTAGCATCCTGGGTATGCGCTGGATGTTCTGAAAATGGATACCCTGATTATTCTTACACAAAAGGGGCTGAATATGGATACAAAAATCTTGCAGTCTTTTATCATGCATGTTCATTCAACTGCCTTTTCTGTCAGAATTATCACTTCCATAATTACATATCTTCTGATATTTCAATATCTCCGGAAGAACTTTCCTCTTATGTTGATGAGAAAACAAGCTGTATATGTTATTTTGGAGGAGACCCTGGCCCACAGATTATCCATTCAATCCTTACATCAGAGATTGCTCTAAAAAATAAAAAAGGGAAATTTTTAAGGATATGCTGGGAAACCAATGGAAATTTGAATAAAAAATATCTTGAAAAAATGGTTGAAATTTCTCTTAAAAGTGGAGGATGTATAAAATTTGATTTGAAAAGTTATGATGAAAGATTAAATATTGCTCTTTGTGGTGTTTCAAATAAAAAGGTTCTGGAAAATTTCAGATTTGCTGCAAGTTTTTTCAATGAAAGGAAAAATCCTCCATTAATAGTCGCCTCAACATTGCTTGTCCCAGGATACATTGATGAGGAAGAGATAAAAAAGATATCAGAATTCATTGCAGAAATAAATCCTTCAATTCCTTACAGTTTACTTGTTTTTTATCCTGAGTATTATATGGATGATCTGCCAATTACTCCACGCCAGAAAGTATTTTCTTTTTATGAAATAGCAAAAGAATCAGGACTTGAAAATGTAAACATTGGGAATTTACATCTGATTTGAAAATATTTTCACATCCCTCCAGAGACACTTCTTTCCATTACCTTTTTTATCTCATCTTTTAAGACTGGAGGCAACCCCAATATTTCCACATCAATAAAACCTCTTATAATTATTGATTGTGCTTCATCTTCAGAGATCCCTCTTGATGCAAGATATTCTATCTCCTCTCTTTTTATCTTCCCAATCGCTGCTTCATGAGTTAATTCCACATCACGGTAAAAACTTTCAAGTTCAGGAACAGCATGGATTTTCCCTTTTTCTTTAACCATCAATCCTCTACATTCAATATGTGCTTTAACATCAGAAGATTCAGCAACAATATCTCCTCTCACATCCATTTCTCCGCCAAGACTTACCGCTCTGCTTACAATTTCAGCAGAAGTTTTCCTGTTTTTAAGAATTACTCTTGCACCGATATCCTGAAAAGAACCTTCATGACCGAGAATAATTGAATTAAACCTTGCGCTGGAATTTGCTCCTTCAAGAATACAGGCTGGATACATTTTTATTCTCTTCACGGGTTTTAAAGATATATAATTTGAAAGAAAAACACCGCCTTCATCAACAACAGATACACTTTTCGGTTCAACCTCTATATCTTTTTTCCAGGAATGGACCATTGTAAAATTCAAAAATCCATTTTTATGGACATAAAATTCTGAAATGCCAAGATGGTATGATTCATAAGCAGATTTAGAAGATGCACACCCTGTAATTAGATAAAGAGAGGCATTTTCTTCAACAATTATTAAATTGTGCACTTTCTGTCTGAACCCTTCTTTTTTTAAAAGCAGACATACCTGTACAGGGAATGCTACTTTAACTCCTTTTTTCACTCTTATAAAATATCCACCTTTTGTATCCTTTTCAAAATCCTCACCGAGTTTTCTAAATGCTTTCCCATAATATTTACTTTTAACTTCAGGATATTTTTCAATAGCCTCATCTATCGGAATAATTTCAACCCCTTTACGCAAACCCGTGAAGAATAAAATCCTGTCATCCTGCTGTATAAAACTTCCTCCCCTTTCTTTCTCTTCCACATCATATCCAACTTCTATAAGATTTTCCTTCTCTTCTTTACTCAGATACTCTGGCTTCACATTTTCTGCATTTTTCATATCCATTCTCCTTTATCACATTGAATATTTTCTCAGGGTCTCCACCACAGAAAATCTTCCCATCCATCATCACATAACCCTTATTTGCTTTTACATATTCCAGAATATATCCTGTATGAGTTATAATGAGAGCACCACAGTGGAAAATTTTAAAATAATCATTCAAAACCTTCCCTATAATTGATATATTCTCAATATCCACACCTGATTCTGGCTCATCAAGAAGAAGCAATTTTGGTTTCTGAAGAAGTATTTGAAAAAGTTCAACCCTTTTTATCTCACCACCTGAAAGGTCAACATTCAGTTCTCTCTGTAAAAATTCCTTGATTTTCAACCTTTCAGATAACTCATCCACATAATTCTTATCAGGAGCAAGATATTCTACAAGATGAGAAAGTTTTACTCCATGAATTTTTGGTGGATGCTGGAACATAATCCCTATCCCCATCCTTGCACGTTTACTTACAGGATAAGATGATATATCTTCATTTTCAAAAAGAATCTTTCCTTTTAAAATGGAATATCCGGAAATTCCCATTATCGTTTTAATAAGAGTTGACTTCCCTGAACCATTCGGCCCGAAAAGAATAAGAATCTCCCCTTTTTTAATTTTTAAACTGATATCCTTAAGGATTATATTATTTTCTGCGCTGACTGTTATGTTCTCTATCTCTAACATCAGAATAATCCCACAACTTTACCTTCCTCATCT
The DNA here is from genome assembly GCA_003644395.1 of Candidatus Omnitrophota bacterium. Classification (GTDB taxonomy): domain Bacteria; phylum Ratteibacteria; class UBA8468; order B48-G9; family JAFGKM01; genus B48-G9. The sequence continues at coordinate 1,714 of QNCF01000093.1, read as the reverse complement.
ATATCAATTTTTGTGCCTGCAGGAACTGTTGGAAGGCCTGGCATTGTCTTCATTTCTCCACATAAAGGATATAAAAATCCTGCCCCTGCTGAAATTCTTATATCTCTTATGGGTAATGTAAAACCTTCAGGTCTTCCTTTCAATTTCGGGTCATGGGATAGAGAAAGATGTGTTTTTGCCATACATATTGGTAAGTGTCCATAACCCCATTTTGTATAAAGTTTGATTTTCTTTTCAGCAAGTGGTGAATATTCCACCTTCCCTGCACCATAAATCTTTGTGGCAATCGTCTCTATTTTCTTTTTTATATCCCATTCATCAGGATAAAGAAATCTGAAATTCTTCTCTTTCTCACATGCTTTCATCACCTTTTCAGCAAGTTCAATCCCTCCTTCTCCTCCTTTTGCCCATACTTCACTTACAGCAACATCGTCTGCCCCATTTTCCATTGCTATCTCTTTTATTGTCTCAATTTCTTTTTCAGTATCTGTTGTGAATTTGTTAATTGCCACAACTGCTGGTACTCCAAAAATCTTCACATTTTCTATCATCTTGATGAGATTACAGCATCCTTCCTTAACTGCCTCAACATTCTCTTCCAGAAGTCCTTTATCAAGAGGTTTACCGGGAACAACTTTAAATTTACCACTATGCATCTTCAAAGCCCTAACTGTACAGACTATCACAACACAATCAGGTTTAAGCCCACTAACTCTGCATTTTATATTCATAAACTTTTCCATTCCACAATCTGCACCAAATCCACTCTCTGTAACCACATAATCTGCAAGTTTTATCGCAATAAGGTCAGCAATTACAGAACTGTTTCCATGAGCAATATTTGCGAATGGCCCTGCATGGACAAAGACAGGAGTATGTTCAAGAGTCTGCATTAAATTTGGTTTTATCGCATCTTTTAAAAGGACAGTCATGGCACCTGCAGCCTTCACATCCTCTGCAGTCACAGGATTTCCATCTTTATCCTGAGCAACAATTATCTTTGAAAGCCTCTTCCTTAAATCAAAAAGACCTGTAGTTAAAGCGAGGATTGCCATAACCTCTGAAGCCACTGTGATATCAAAACCTGTCTCTCTTGGAAATCCATTTTCTTTCCCACCAAGCCCTATTATTATATGCCTTAAAAACCTGTCTGAAACATCAACAACTCTTGGCCAGGTAATTGTCTGTGGGTCTATATTTAAAGGATTCCCTTTCAATACAGAATTATCAACAAATGCAGCAAGAAGATTGTGTGCCACACCAACAGCATGCACATCTCCTGTAAGGTGGAGATTGAAATCCTCCATCGGGATTACCTGAGAATAACCTCCACCTGCAGCTCCACCTTTAATTCCAAAAACAGGCCCAAGAGAAGGCTGTCTTATACATGTAAATACCTTTTTCCCAAGTTTCCCTATTGCCTGTGAGAGACCAATAGTTGTAACTGTTTTACCCTCACCCAGTGGAGTTGGTGTTATTGCTGTGACATCAATATATTTTCCATTTGGTCTATCTTTTATTTTTTTAAGAATTTCAAGAGAGACTTTTGCCTTGTATCTCCCGTAAAGCTCAATAAACTCCTCATCTATCCCTGCTTTTTCTGCAATTTCCATAATAGGCTTTATCTCTGCTTTCTGAGCAATTTCAAGATCTGATAACATTTTTACCTCCTTTTTATTTTTTAAGAACTTCAACAATCACATTTTCCTTCGCT
>QNCF01000092.1 GCA_003644395.1 Candidatus Omnitrophota bacterium | reverse complement strand
TTATTAAAAAATTTTTTTAAATAATAAAAATTAAGTTTCTGAAAAATTTTCACTTAGATTTTAAAATTTTTGCAAATAAAATTGAGATTTCATAAAGGATTAAAATGGGAATTGCAAGAAAAATCTGGGTTAGAATATCAGTTGTTGGAGTCAATACTGCAGAAAGAATAAAAGCTCCTACAACAGAAAATTTCCTTTTTGAAATAAGAAAATCAGCATCAATTATTCCGGCAGAAGAAAGTCCTCCAATTAAAACAGGAAGATTAAAGAGAATCCCGAGAGAAAATGAGAATAGAAAAATGAAATTCAGATAGTATCCAATTGAAATAAAAGGCTGCATACCCTTTCCAAAACTGAAGAGAATCTTCAATGTAAGAGGAACAAATATGAAAAATCCAAATGAAATACCGATGTAAAAGAATATTGGGAAAAGGATAAATATCCATTTAAAGACCCTTCTTTCTCTTTCTGTAAATGCAGGCGAAACAAAAATCCATATCTGGTAAAGAATTAAAGGAAGACTCACCAGAGCCCCTGTAAAAATGGAAAGTTTAAAAATATTGAGAAATGGTTCTACCGGATTGGTAAATACAGGTTGTGGCTGATACTTTTTAAGTGGTAAGTTTATGAATTTCAATATCTTAGGATAAAATTTGTATGCACCAAGGGAGGAAATGGATATGATAATCAGTATATAAATTATTCTTCTTCTCAGCTCTTCAAGATGTTCCAGAAAACTGTAAGATTCATCCCTTCCTTTCATCTTCTTTTTTCTCTTCCTCAACTTCCTTTCTTGCCTCTTTCATCCCCTTTTTAAATTCACTTAAAGCCTTACCAAGAGCTCTCCCTATTTCAGGCAACCTTTTTGCTCCAAACAAAATAAGTATTATGAGAAATATAAGTATTAATTCAGGTACTCCAATATTGAACATAATTCCCCCTTTTTATTCTCTACCTAAATAATACCTCCTTTCTCCCTCATTAGATACCCGGATAGCTGCCTCTCCAGGTACAGGACAATTCTCTTCACATAATCCACACCCTCTACATATTTCCGGATTTACAACTGGTCTGCCTCTGGAATCTGTGGATATAGCACCTGCAGGACAGTTTTTCATACATACAAGACAATTCCCCCTTCCACTCCATACAAGACACTTTTCTTTATTAATTCTTGCTGTCCCTATCTTCATCTCTTCTTTTTTTATCTTTCTAATTGCTCCTGTGGGACATACTTTTCCGCATAAAAGACATCCCCTGCAACCTGCCTTTCTTGGTATAATATGTGGAGTTCCCCATTCAAAAATACCTTCACTGAGAGAAACAGGATGAAGAGATGAAGAGGGACATACCCTGATACACTCTCCACATCTGATACATTTATATACAAACTCTTCTTCAACAAGAGAACCAGGAGGTCTTATAAATCCCCTCCTCTCTTTAATACCAAACCTCAATCTTCCAAAGAAAACTCCAGAAATTAAAACTAAAAATTTTAAAAACTCCCTCCTGTTCACCTTCATTTTTTAAAAACTCTCCTTTTTCCAATTATATGATATAGGCATCCAACAGGACATATATTCCTGCACCAGAATCTCGGAAATATTATGCTTATGGTCAAAATGAGAAAAAAGTATAACAGCCAGAATTTTTTCAAAACAAAAGCCCTTTCAAGTATCACAAATGGGTTAAAAATCCAGGTCAAATAAGGTGCTTTTATAAGAGAAAGGTATATTATTATACCAAGGAGATAGAATCTGACTCTATTTAAAAAAACAGGGCAAGATATACCCAATTTCCATTTTTTCCTGAAAAGTATAATATTCACCAGGTCAATTATCCCTCCAACAGGACATATCCAGAAACAGAAGAAATTACCGAAAAGAAATATCAGCAAAACCAGCAATATTCCTGGAAAAAGCAAAGGAGAAAAATGTAATGTATTGAGAAAAGTTGTGATTCCAGAAAGGGCATCAATTCTGAAGTAAATATTCACAGGTTTTGAAAAAAAGAAAAAGAAGATGGAGAAAATCTGGCATAATTTTCTGTAATAAAATTTTCTCATTTACTGATAAATAGAAACTTACATATTTTCATTTAAAGTATTTTCTAACTTTCTTTACCTTTAAAAATGCTCCTCCAATTTTAACACATTAAAAATTTTTTGAAAAGTGAAAAATCAGGTTTCGTAAATAGCCAGAATATTTTCCAAAGGGATATCCATCTGAAGATTATGTGAAGGAGCAAGAATATAACCGCCACCTTCTCCAAGGATATTGACCAGTTTTTCAATTTCCTTCTTGATAAATTGAGGGGAAGAATTTGGAAGAAGATTTTTCACATCAACACCACCATGAAAACATATATATTTTCCAAATTCTCTTTTCAACTCATGTGGAACCATTCCCTTGGCGGTTGTCTGTATTGGATTAAGTATATCTATTCCAATTTCTATAAAATCTGGGATCAATTCCCTTACACTTCCACATGAATGAAGCATGACTTTTACTCCATATCTGTGTGCAAGTTCAGCCATTTTCTTTAGCGGTTTTTTAAAATATTTCCGGAAAATTTCAGGACTTATTAAAAGACCATTTTCTGCGCCAAAATCATCACCCATCATAAAAATATCTATATTTCTGCCGTACTTTAATGTCTGTTCAGTATAATAAAAATGGAATTCCTCCACTTTTTCAATCAGAAAAAATACCATTTTCTCATTTAAAATAAGGTCCATCATGAATTCAGAAAACCCTCTCAAATACATGGATAATTTGAAAAAACTGCATCTTGTTGTAAGTCTATCCCCTGTGAAAATTATCGCTTTATCCGGATATCTTTCACACTTTTCCATAACACCTTTATAATCAAATTTCTTCACATCAGGTAATTTATAATTCTCTATATCTTTAACAGAATCGGCTTTAGAAAGAGGTGAAGATACCACTTCAAGATAACTCCCCCTTCCCCACTCCACTCTTTTTCTCACAACACCCCATATATCCACATAATTGCCATCTGGCAATTTTTTCTGCAGACTGCCATCTTTATATTCAAAAAATTCATCACCTGTGTATGAGGGCTTTACATATCTCAAATCAACACCGAGTTTTTCAAGCATCTCATCTTTATTTTTCACTTTAAAATAACTTATCAATTCCTCATCAACTTCAGGAACACCCCAGTAATCCTTCGGAATCCTGTCAGGTTTTGTGTGATTTAATGCGAGTTTAACTCTTCTTTTAGATTCCATCTTCTGAACTTCTTAACTTATGAACTTCTGAATTTTTTCCAAATCTAACTCCTGACTGCTCAAGAAAAGCCTCAATAACTGCTGCTGCATTCTCAACAGGCGTCTCCGGAAGTAAAGGTTTTGAAAGACCGAGAATATATCCCCCTCCCCTGCCCATCTCATTGCATAATCTAAAAACTTCCCTTTTTATCTCATCAGGTTTTCCAAAAGGTATTATTGATTGAGAACCGAGGCCTCCCCAGAAAGTGAGATATTTACCAAACTCTTTCTTAAGATAATACGGGTTCATTGCTTCTGGCTGGACGCTTTGTAAGACATCCAGCCCTATTTCAATTAAATCAGGGATTATATCTATGATATTTCCGCAACAGTGAGACAATACATATTTTCCACTTTCATGGACCAAACTGTACATCTTTGCAAGATGGGGTTTTATAAACTTCCTCCATCTATCAGGCCCAATTATAACTCCCCTCTGATATCCCCAGTCATCAGAAAACATTATTCCATCCACAGGAAGTTCAACAAGTTTTTCAATAACTTTTATCTGGAAATCTGCTATCATCTCCACAAGTTCCTGATAAAATAAAGGTTCAACCACACAGTCCATTAAAACATTTTCAAATCCTCTCAAACTCCAGCTTCTTTCAAATATCCCCATACCAAATCCTGTAACAAGGAAATAATCCTTCTTTTCTTCAATCTCTCCAATATATTTCTCCTTCCAGTTTCCTTTAAAAATTTCTTTTAAATCTGGCATTTTATAACCTTTTAAAGATGGTTCTTTTAAAGGAACCTCTACTATATGCATCGGTTTTAAATCAGTTCTCCATTTTGTACCATAAATATCAACTTCAATATTTTCACCAATCTTTCTGGGTTTCAATTCAGTTAGAGGATTTGGTATTGCCAGGATGTGGTTATTTATGTAAGATTCCCAGAAATCTCCTCCATAATAATCATTTAACTTTTCTCTTACTTCTTCCTCGTATTCAATGGTGTAAGGTGAAAAATCAGTCTGTTTATGTTTTATCTGCTGGATTACCCTTTCCTTCGGACTCATTTAACTTCCTAAATTCAGAACTTAATAACTTATGAACTTCCTAACTTCTGCCTTTTCTCTTCAATCGCTGCCTGTGCTGCTGCAAATTTAGCCACAGGTATTCTGTATGGAGAACATGAGACATAATCCATTCCAACCCTGTGGCAGAACTTCACGCTTTCAGGGTCTCCACCATGTTCTCCACAGATTCCTATTTCCAGTTTTTCATTTGCCTTTCTTCCCTTCTCAATACCTATCTTTACAAGTTCTCCAACTCCTGTCTGGTCAAGAGTCATGAATGGGTCATTTGGAAGAATTTTTTTCTCAATATAGTAAGGCAAAAATTTCCCAACATCATCTCTGCTGAAACCAAGTGTCATCTGAGTTAAATCGTTTGTTCCAAAAGAGAAGAAATCTGCCTCTTTTGCAATTTCGTCTGCTGTGAGTGCTGCCCTGGGAATCTCTATCATTGTTCCAACTTTATATTCAATCCTCACATTATATTCCTCCATAACTTTCTCTGCAACCTTAACAACAATCTCCTTCTGATTCTTAAACTCATTAACATTTCCAACAAGAGGTATCATTATTTCAGGAATTACAGTCTCCCCTTCCTTTGCAAGTTCACATGCTGCCTCCATAATTGCTCTTGTCTGCATTTCAGTTATCTCAGGATATGTAATACCCAATCTGCAACCACGGTGACCGAGCATCGGGTTAAATTCATGCAACTGCTCCACTCTCTTCAAAAGTTTCTCCTTTTTTTCAATCTCTTTCGGGTCCTCTCCCCTTTCCTTCATCAAAGCAATCTCAACCATCAACTCTTCTCTTTTTGGTAAAAATTCATGGAGAGGTGGGTCAAGGGTTCTTATAATGACAGGGTAACCTTTCATCTCTCTGAAAAGTCCAAGGAAATCCTCTTTCTGGAATGGCAGAAGTTTATCAAGAGCTTTCCTTCTCTCTTCCTCTGTCTCTGCAAGAATCATCTCCTGTACTATCGGGAGTCTTTCAGGTGCAAAAAACATATGCTCTGTCCTGCAAAGACCTATCCCTTCTGCTCCAAATTCCCTTGCTTTCTTTGCATCTCTTGGAATATCTGCATTTGCTCTCACACCGAGTTTCCTGAACTCATCCACCCATTCCATCAATGTTTTGAATTCTCCCCTCACTCCAGGTTCAACAGTTGGTATCTTACCCAGCATAACATTCCCTGTGCCTCCATCTATTGTTATCCAGTCTCCCTCTTTTATCTCTTTTCCATTTACAATTATCTTCTTCTCCTCTTCATTTATCTGTAAAGCTTCACATCCAACAACACACGGTTTACCCATTCCTCTTGCAACAACAGCAGCATGAGAAGTCATTCCTCCCCTGCTTGTTAAAATACCCTTTGCTGCATTCATCCCGTGAATATCATCTGGAGAGGTCTCTGCCCTGACAAGTATAACGGGTTCCTCTTTCCCTCTTTTCTCAGCATCATCTGCTGTAAAGACAACTTTACCACATGCAGCCCCTGGAGAAGCAGGAAGACCTTTTGCAATTGGTTCAACTTTAACCTTTGGATCTATTATTGGATGGAGTAATTGCTCTATCTGTGATGGTTCAATCCTCATTATTGCTTCTTCTTTTGTGATCAATCCTTCTTTTACCATATCCACTGCAATTTTAACTGCTGCCATTGG